>JAPLGY010000321.1 GCA_026389955.1 Caldilinea sp.
AAACCAGCTGCCTGCCCTGCTGCTCCCCCCCGGCGACCGGCTCTCTATGCCAGAATACCCGCTCGACGCCAGCACGCTGCAGCGGCTGAGCTTCGGCCAGATCACGCCGCTCACTGTCTCACGCTGTACACCCGACCGCCAGCTGGCCGCCGCCCAAGACGAGCACGGCCGGCTGGCGGGAATCATACGCCGGGTAGGCGATACACCCACAACCTGGCTCTGGAAGGCAGAAAAATGGCTGCAGTGACCCTGCTTGACCGCGAGAGTAACCCATGAAAATTTTTACAGATCTTCGCCAAGCCCGCCTGGCTGGCCCAAGCGTGCTGACCATCGGCAATTTCGACGGCCTCCACCGCGGCCACCAGGCACTGCTCCAACAGATGCAGCAGGCCGCTCACCAGTTGACCGGCCCCAACGCACCACCCGCCGACACCGTGCTGCTGACGTTCGCCCCCCACCCCCTTCATCTCCTGCGCCCAGATCTGCCCTTCTCTTTGCTCACCACCCCACTCGAACGGCTCGAACTGGCCGCCATACAGGGGATCTCCTGCGGCATCATCCACCCCTTCACGCTCCAGACCGCCCAGATCGAACCTGCCCCTTTCCTGGAACTGCTCGTCCAACAGCTCGGCATGGCAGTGCTGGTCACCGGCCCAGATTTTGCCCTTGGCCACAACCGCAGCGGCGATCTCCCACTGCTGAAATCGCTCGGCACCCAGCTCGGCTTTACAGTCGCTGTAGTCGATCCGGTGGCGCGTGGCCTGGAACCCGTGCGCAGCAGCCGCACACGCACCCTGTTGCGCACAGGCGACGTTGCCGGCGCCGCCAGCCTGCTGGGACGCCCCTACCGCGTCACCGGCTGGGTCGAAACCGGCGACCAACGCGGACGCCAAGTCGGAATTCCGACCGCCAACCTGCGCGTGCCCCCCGAAAAATTGCTGCCCGCAGATGGCGTCTATGTCACCCGCACAGCCATCGCCTCCTTCGACCGCGTCAGCCAGTTCAACAGCGTGACCAATATCGGCGTTCGCCCGACAGTGGATGGCGTGCACCGGCGCATCGAATCCCACCTGCTCGATTTCCCACCCGCCAATCAGGTCGATGACCTCTACGGACGTGCCCTGGCCGTCGACTTCCTGGCCCACCTGCGCGGGGAGCTCCGTTTCGCCAGCATCGACGCACTGGTCAGCCAGATCCATGCGGATATCACCCAGGCACGCGCCTTCTTCGCCCGGTCCGAGCCCGTTCCATTTTTGTGAGCAAAGGGTTTTGTCTATGTTTGCCAAGTCTCGCTTGTTTTGGTGGATTTTCCTCGCCGCCGCGCTGGCCAGCTGCACGCCAGCCAGCAGCCCCGACCCCGGACCCCGCCCCCCCCTTCTGGACCCCAACCTGCTCGGACGCCCCAACCGCAATTTCCAACGAATCGATACCCTCGCCGCTTTGCAGTCCTGTCTCGATGCCGGCGTTTCCGCCTTCGGTGCCACACTCCAGACCACCAACGTCCGCCTGGATGCCAATGTCGAAGCGTGCCGGGTCGGCAAACTCGCCCGCGGCAGCGTGGTCGAAATTGTCGGATACACCGAAGCACCCGCTGAGTTCGCCGCCAATGGCTCGCTTGCCAGCCTGCTGCCCACCCCAACCCCCAGAGCCCCCCTCCCCCCAGGCCCCCAGATCGGCTACACAGAAGATATCTCTCCCCTCTTCGAACGCGCCTGCGCCGCCTGCCACAACGCCGCGGCCCGAGTCATGGGACTCCAGACGACCACCTACCCGACCCTGATGGCGGGCAGCAACAACGGGCCGGTCGTCGTCCCGGGAGATCCAGAAAACTCAAAGCTCTGGACCATGATCAGTATGGGCAAAATGCCCTTGACCGGCCCGCTGCCACCCGCAGAACGACAGCTCGTCTACAACTGGATCCTGGCCGGTGCCGCAGAACGCCGCGCCCCCAGCCCCCCCCCGGCAGACCTGGCCGACACCGCTCCCCAACCCAGCAACCGCCCAGACAACGCCCAGATCTGGCTCAATCTCCTGCCTTCCACCCAGCTGGCCACCGTGCCAGACCGCTGCCCAGCCAACAACGGCCGCCTGGTCAGCAGCGACTTGATCCTGCCCATCAGCTGCGGCGTGCCCCCCTCCGAAGCCGATCTCACCGGCATCCTGGCTGGCGCCGGGTTGCGCCCCCAGCCCATGGCCGCCACCAACATGGCCACCACCAATACGGCCGGCAAGGCAGGTGCCCCCAGCCAGCCCGCCACTCCCCAAAACACAGCCACGACCTCGCGCCCTCCCCCCACCACCGCAGTGCGCAGCAGCGCCCTCGGCCTGCCCACTGCCAGCGAAGCCGACCCCTATATGCTCCCGCTCGGCGGCTTCTGCCTCGACAGACACCTGCCCAACAACGCTCGCGGGATCACCGCCATCACGTTTGCAGAAGACGGCCGCATGTTCCTCGCCCTCGACAGCAATCTGGCCAGCGAGGTCGACCCGCTCATCCTGCTCGATGCCCACCACCCCAGTCGCTCAGTGGCCCTCTACAGCTGGCGTGAAACCCGCAGCCGCTACGAAGAAATCCTGGTGGAATCCAGCCGGATCACAGGACTGGACTACGCCGACGGTGCACTCTATCTGAGCCGGGCCGGCGAAGTGGGCCGAATTCCAGACAACGATGACTACGAACGGCTGGCAGCTGGTTTTGCAGTCGAAAGCCAGCTCTTCCATGCCAACAACGGGATCGTGGTCAACAACGGCTGGCTCTACCTCTCCGCCGGCGGTGTGCGCGACGGCTATGTAGAAGGCCCAATCGTGGGCATCGGCGAAGACGGCGCACAACACATCGTCTCAGGAGGCAATCCCTACGCAGCCCGCATTGTCCGTGCCCCGCTGAACGAACTGGTCAGCCAACGCACCATTGCCCTCTTCTCCACCGCTGCACGGGGCGTGCGCAACCCCTACGGCATCACCGCCGACCCCGTCGGACGGATCTGGTTCACCGACAACGGCGCCACCAATGTTCCCGACAGCATCAGCGCCGGCGACGAAGTCAACCTGCTTGACCCCGCTGCGATCGGGGGCGGCGAAGGCGCAACCCCCTACTACGGGTTTCCGCTGGCGCTGAGCGGCTCTCCGCCAGACTGGTACAGCAAACCCGTCCTCCCCCTGGTCAATTCGGCAGCCCCTACCGGAATTGCCTGGGCCTACGACACTATCTTTTTCGGCGTCTACGGACGTTACCCAGGGCTCTACCGAGTCGGACGCGACAGCGCCGGCAGCGCTGTCGCCGAACGCATCCTGCACGGCTGGCCTGTTCTGGCCGTCGCCACAGCCCCTGACGGAGCCCTCTGGATCGGCATGGGAGACGGCGGCCTCTACCGCATCACCCCAGGCTGCAATGGCTGATATTGAGAAAGGAAATCTTGTGCAACTGCTTGTAGACCGCATTCGCGCCGAAGGACGTTCCTTGGGCAATGGAATTCTCAAAGTCGATGGCTTTATCAACCACCAACTCGACCCACAGCTGACCGTAGAGATGGGAAAATGCTTTGCCAGACGCTTCGCCCAGGCCAACGTGACCCAAATCACCAAGATCATCACTGCTGAGGTCAGCGGCATCGCCCCCGCCTTGACAACCGCTATCGAACTCCAGGTGCCGCTGGTCTATGCCCGCAAAAAACGCCCAATCACCATGTCGGAGGGCTGCTACGTCGCCCAAGCCCCCAGCCACACCAAGGGAGGTATCGTCGAGTTGATCGTCTCGCCAGAGTACCTCAAACCGCAGGACCGCGTCCTGCTCATCGACGATTTTCTGGCCAGCGGGCGCACCATCGAGGCACTGGCCACACTGGTCGCACAGTGCGGCGCCACTTTGTGCGGCATTGGTTGTGTGATCGAGAAACGGTTCGAAGGAGGTCGCGCCTTGCTCAGCCACCTGCAGGTGCCCATCGTGACCTTGGCCGTGATCGACAGCATGGAGGAGAACCAAATCGTGGTACACTCCCCGGAGCAAGACACCGACAACCGAGGGTAATCGACGCCAGCCCAGCCACAAACATCGCGCTGCTTACCCGCAGTAAAGCTCCGGTCGCCGATCCGCAAAGACAGGGATTTTGCGTCGCACAGCCTCGACCAGATCGGTGTCGATCGTGACCGTCAACAACGTCTCCACTTCCCCTGCTTCGACCAGCGTCTCACCCCATGGGTCAATCACCGCCGAAGAACCAAAAAATGTGGTGCTGCCCGTGGTACCCACCCGGTTGCACGCCACCACAAAACATTGGTTTTCGATCGCCCGCGCCCGCAGCAGGGTTCGCCAGTGCGCACGGCGCGGGTGCGGCCACTCAGCCGGAATCAAAATCAACCGCACCCCCCCCAAAGCATAGCCACGCATCAGCTCGGGAAAACGCAGATCATAACAGATGGCCAGCCCACTCCTTCCCCAGGGAAGGTCCACTATGACCGGCTCCTCGCCAGGGGTCAGGTATTTCTCTTCGTCCATCAGCTTGAACAAATGCACCTTGCGGTACGCGCCACAAAGAGTGCCATCTGGCCCGTACAAGGCAAAACAGTTCAAAAAACGACCGCCGCGCGCTTCAAGCAGCGACCCGCCAATGTAGATCCGGTGCGCCGCCGCCAGCGCTGCCACACGGCCAAACCAGCCCTCCTCCCCAGCATGGCTGGCCAGCGGAGAAGCCAGACTGGCCGCCGCATCCAAGGCATAGGCAGTGCTCCACAGCTCTGGCAACAACACCAGATCACTGCCCCGTCGCGCAGCTTCCGCCACAAAGCTGGCTGCACGCGCAAAGTTGACCTCCGGCTCGCCCAGCCGACAGTCCATCTGCGCCAGAGCAATCGTCATGTTCGCAGCCATTCCTTACTCCTTTACCGCCAGCGTCTCGACCGCAACACTCAGCTGAGCTGCTGTCGCCAACAACCACCCTGCAGTCCCGTCCGCCAGTTGGATCTGAATCCAGCTGCTGTCGGCGCTGCGCCCAAGGGCAGGAAACGTCGCGTTGCGCGCCACCGTCTCCAGCGCATCGCTGGTGCTGTCCGGACGCGCACGCACATTGGCCCCCAGCAGGCTGGTCACCGTCAACGTCGCTGCCCCGTCAGCAGCAACAGACGGCGCCGCAGACTCGCCTATCAGCGGCGCACTGGCAATGTCCGACGAAAGATTGACCACCTCGGCAAACACCCAGACACGCTGGTTGTCCGGAAGGGTGACCTGAACCCAGGCACCGTCTGCCGTCCGCCCCACCACCGGCAACACAGCCCCAGCCGGCAAGATGCTGGAAACATCCGCCGTTAAGGTCGGTGCCGTGCGCGAACGCACCCCCACTGTCTCCGACACGGCAATCGCCGGGCCAATGGCCGGCAAGGTGTTGGTGTAGGGCGCCGGCGGCACGGCTGCGCTGCGCTGCAGCACAAAGGGCTCGTCCCCTGCCGCCGGTGCAGATTCCTCCCCAACCAGCAGGTCCGAGCGCACCACCGCCAGCTGCATCCGCTCTCCCCCCCCACCTACCAGATCCGCCGCAATCCAACCGCGGCTGCCCTCTGGCAGCGTCACCAACAACCAGTCTGCAGCCTCTGTCCTCCCAGAAGCGCTCACCGCAATGCCCAGCAGCGCCTGACCAGCAACTGCAGCCTGGGTCGAGGGCTCTACCCGCACCGTCGCCCCAGGGTCGGCGATCACAGTGAGGCTGAGCGCAAAATCCACAGGCTCGGCCACAGGCTCGGCCACAGGCTCGGCCACCGGAGACAAACCAGCCGCTGCCAGCACCGCGTTCCACGCTTCCAACGTCATCTGATCGCCTACCGCCTGGTCGATGTACTCCGCCCAGGCCCAGCCACTCTGGTTGTCACTCAGAATGACCTGCAGCCAATCCCCTTCCTGACGAACCACCGTCACCTTTTCTCCGTTGCCGAGCATACGCACAATTTCAGCAGTGGTCGTCGCTGCACGGCGGGCGTTGACCCCAGACAATTCGTTGACCGTGCCCACCCGCACGGTGACCAGCTGAGGCGTCAGTGTCGGCAGGGGCGTCGCAGTCGGCGGCTCAGTCGGCGGCTCAGTCGGCTCAGTCGGGGCCTCCGTCACCTCCCCACCCGGCCCTGCTGTCGGTTCTTCGGACGCAGGAAGTTCGGTCGCCGCTGGCTCCGGGGCCGCCGACGTGGCCTCGCTGCCAACAGCACCAGACGCCAGCCCCCCCAACCGTTCAAAACTCACATAGCCAACATACGCCAACGCAATCAACAGAGCAACCACCACGATCGACGGCAGCAGCCAGTTGCGGCTCCCCGGCCGCGCAGCAGCCCGCGTGTACTCGACCGGCTGCCAGCCCGCCGCAGACTCTGCACCTTCCTGCAGCTGCAAATGGCGGGCAGATTGCTCAGAATCCTGCAGCTTCCAACGTTCAAGAGGTTCGTTGCCTTCTTCAAGCTTCCAATTTTTCAGTGGGTCGTTACTCATGATTGCTTTTTTCCTCAATGGGAGCCTCCCACCCAGTACGGCGCCCAGCCCGCAGATACAACACAGACTGACCCCCAAACAGCACGGCCAGCACACTCCATGCCAACCATTGCCACCACGGCGCAGACGGTGCTGCCCACAGACCCGTCAGCGCCAGCCCGCCGCTGAACAGAAACAAAGAGACACTCAGCGGGAACAAAAAAAGTGGGATCTGAACCGTGTACGACCACGACCATCCCCGTACTCCCCGCAACCAGCTCAAATAACTGAGCGTGGCCAGCGCACCCGAAAGCCCCAATACCCAGAGTGCATGGCCAATCAACAGTTCGATCGTCATCATGCGTGCGCAGAGCTCTCTGTTGTCATCTCTATCCTGCTCGCCACAAAGTTCTCCCGCAAAGTTGACGCCAATCCATCGTGCAGATAGTATACACACCACAAAGTATTCTGACAACAGCAAGGGCTGTTGCTTGGACAGTTTCACGCTGGACAGCCAATGATCATCGGGATGGATGCTTCACGCGCGCTGCGCTCAAGGCGCACCGGCACCGAACAATACTCGCTCGCTGTGATCCGCCACCTGCTGGCGTTGCCCGAGGCAGCAGCACACAGCTGGCGGCTCTACCTTGATGCCCCCGACCCAGACGATCGGCTCGGCCTCCAGCAGGCCACTTCTCCCACAGTTGAGCGCCGTGTGCTGCCTGCAGCCCGGTTGTGGACCCACTGCACACTGGCGCGCGAGCTGCTTCTCCACCCCCCAGATGTGCTCTTCGTCCCCGCCCATGTGCTTCCCCTGCTGCCCGTCCGCCTGCCGCCCAGCGTGGTCACCGTACACGACCTTGGCTACCACACCTTCAGCCAGCTGCACACCCGCTGGCAACGCTGGTACCTGGAGGCGGGCACTCGCTGGAGCACCCACCAGGCCCGGCGGGTGATCGCAGTCAGCCAGGCCACAGCAGACGACCTGCAAACGCGCTACCAGATCCCCCCCGCACAGATCCGGGTGATCCACGAGGCCGCCGCTCCTCCACTCCCGGTCACCCCGGCCCAGCTGGCCACAACCCAGGCCCGCCACAGGCTGAAACGCCCCTATGCCCTCTTTGTTGGCACCATTCAGCCACGCAAAAACATCGCCCGGCTGCTCGCTGCCTACCAACAGCTCAGCTGCCACCACTCGCTCGGCTGGGATCTCGTCCTCGCCGGCGCTCCAGGCTGGCAAAGTGCCCCCCTCCTGAAGCAGGCATCTGGTCTTGTCGACCAGGGACGTGTCCATTTTCTTGGCTATCTCCCCGACGCAGAGCTGCCCCCTCTGCTCAGCGGGGCTACATTTTTTGCGTTTCCCTCTCTCTTCGAGGGCTTCGGCCTGCCCGTGCTGGAAGCCCAGAGCTACGGAGTTCCTGTCTTGACTTCCAATCACTCTTCCCTGCCCGAGGTCGCCGGCAAGGGCGCCTTGCTCGTCGACCCGACCGATGTCGACGCCATCGCCGACGCCATGCTCCGTCTCAGCCAGGAGGAGACGCTGCGTCAGCAGCTCGTAGCGGCCGGCTACGCCAATTTGCAGCGTTTTTCTTGGGAAAAAGCCGCCCGCCAGACGCTGGCCGTGCTCTGCGAGGCCGCCAATGAGCCCCCCCCCTGAACCCACCCAACGGCTGTCGATCCTGGGCGTGTCGGTCGACTGCGTCGATTTTGCAGCCACCCTCGCCCAGATCGACAGCTGGGTCCAGCAACGCCGACTGGCGACAGAACCCCTCCCCTGCCGCCAGGTCTGCACGGTCAACCCCGAGTTTATCGTCGATGCCGGCCGCAACCCTGCCTTTGCAGCAGTGCTGGCACACGCCGATCTC
>JAPLGY010000316.1 GCA_026389955.1 Caldilinea sp.
CTATCTCTACCCATTGGTGTCGCTTCTGCGTGTCAGCTTCGGTGTGCCCGATGCGCTGCAGGCGGTTGCGGCGCTGAATTCGCCGGGGGTCTGGCGTCTGCTCTGGTTTACAGCCTGGCAGGCGCTGCTTTCGACGGCGCTGACCGTGTTGGTCGGGGTGCCGCTGGCGGCGCTTTTGGGGCGGTTTACCTTTCCGGGGCGCCGCTTGCTGAGTGCGCTGCTCACGGTGCCGTTTGTGATGCCTGCGGTGGTGGTGGCGCCTGCGTTTCTGGCTCTGGTTGGGAATGAGGGGGTGGTGACCGGCTGGCTGCAGGCGCGCTGGCAGCTGCCGCGATTCGAGCAAACGCTGGGGCTGATTTTGTGGGTGCATGTTTTTTACAATGTGGCCATCGTGATCCGGACGGTGGGGGGGCTCTGGTCTACGTTGCCGGCCAGTCTGGCAGAGGCGGCAGCGGTGCTGGGGGCACGTCCAGGGCAGGTGCTGTGGACGGTCACCTTGCCGCTGCTGGCGCCGGGCGTGCTGGCAGCCAGCCTGTTGGTCTTCTTGTTCTGTTTCACCAGCTTTGGGGTGATCCTGATTTTGGGGGGACCTCGGTATGCCACGCTGGAAGTCGAAATCTATCGCCAGACGGTCCACTATTTCAACCTGCCGTTGGCTGCGTTGTTGAGCCTGGTGCAGTTGTGTTTTACAGTTTCGGTGATGGTGTTCTACACCCGGCTGCAGGCGCGGTTGAGCCGTTCTCTGCGTCGGCAGCGCGTCCGGCTGCGCCCCCCGGCTGGCCGCTGGGAGTGGTTGGCGGTGGTGGCTGCGCTGCTGGCCACGCTCGTCGGTGTGTTTGCGCCGCTTCTGGCGCTGGCTGTGCGCAGCTTTACCCTCGGCGATCAGGGGGGGACCTGGGTCTACTATGAGGCATTGGGGCAGAATCTGCGCCAGAGCGCCTTTTTTGTGCCGCCGGTCGTTGCCATTCGCAATTCGCTGCTCTACGCGTTGTTGACGCTGGCGATCAGCCTGCCGTTGGGGGTGATTGCGGCGTCCATGCTGGCGCGGCCGCGCGCGCGGTGGGCTGCGGTGCTGGAGCCGCTTCTGCTGCTGCCTTTGGGCACCTCTGCCGTCACACTGGGTTTTGGATACATCGTGGCGATGGGCCCGCTGCGGGCCTGGCCCTGGCTGGCGCCGATCGCCCATTCGTTGATCGCCCTGCCCTTTGTCGTGCGTGCGTTGCTGCCGGCGCTGCGTGCGCTGGACCAGCGGCTGCGGGAAGCGGCGGCGACGTTGGGGGCCAGCCCTTGGCGGCGTTGGTGGACGGTCGATGCTCCGCTGCTGGCGCGGGCGCTGCTGGTCAGCGCCGCCTTTGCCTTTGCGATCAGCCTGGGGGAGTTTGGTGCTACGCTGCTGATTGCCCGCCCGGACTGGCCGACGATGCCGATGGTCATCTACCAGGCATTCAGCCGGCCCGGGCTGCTCAACTACGGGCAGGGGCTGGCGATGAGCACGTTGTTGATGGGGGTGACAGCGGCGTCGGCGCTGTTGATCGAGCGGCTGCGGCTGCCTGGGGAGGAAGAGTTTTGATGCTTGAACTGCGCTCCATTCACAAAAGCTTTGTGGCAGGGCATGCGGTGTTGTGCGGGGTCTCGCTGTCGGCAGCAGCAGAGGAGATCGTCTGTCTGGTGGGGCCCAGTGGCTGCGGCAAAAGCACGCTGCTGCGCATCATCGCCGGGTTGGAACAGGCTGACCGTGGACAGGTGCTGCTGCGGGGGGAAGAGGTGAACAGCCACCCTGTGCATCAACGCAAGATTGGGTTGATGTTTCAGGACTACGCGCTCTTTCCCCACCTGACCGTGGCCGACAACATTGCCTATGGGTTGCGCATGCAACGCATGCCGGCAGCTCAGCAGCGGGCGCGGGTGGCCGAGCTGCTGGCGCTGGTCGAATTGGGGGGATATGAAGGTCGAGCGGTCGATGGGTTGAGCGGCGGCGACCAACAGCGGGTGGCCCTGGCGCGCACGTTGGCACCGAACCCTGCGCTGCTCCTTTTGGATGAGCCGGTCGCCAATCTGGACCGCCAGCTGCGCGAGGAGCTGACAGGCATGCTGCGGCGGGTCCTGAAACAGGTGCAGGCGACGGCGCTGTTGGTCACACATGACCAGGAGGAGGCCTTTGCGCTGGCCGATCGGGTTGCAGTGATGCGGGCTGGCCGCATCGAGCAGGTCGACCCTCCGGCTGCGCTCTATCAGCGGCCGGCCAACACCTTTGTGGCCCGATTTTTGGGTTTTCAGAACCTGCTGCCGGTCCGCCAGGACCCGTTGGAACGCGGCCTGCTGCAGACGCCGGCCGGGCAGTTTCGTCTGTGCGCCGACAGCGTGGCAGGACAGCGGCTGCTGATCCCGCCCGATGCAGCGAGGCTGGCAGACGAGCCACCCAGCCCCCACGCTGTGCGCTGGGTGGGGCGGGTGGTGACCAGCACCTTTCGGGGCAGTCTGGTGCGGGTGGCGCTGCTGCCAGCGGCAGGGGGGGAGCAGCCGCTCTGGTTTGAGCTGCGCTCGACAGGATGCATGTGGGCAGTGGACACAGAGCTCACGCTCTGGCTGGACCCAACTCGGCTGCAGCTGGTGGCGGAATCTTGACGTGTGTGGCAGCAAAAGAAGGCTGCCCAGACACTGTTATTCGACCGGGTCGAGCAGAGTAAGTTGGCTGGTGTTGGCCGGGGTCCAACCGCGCACCCCTGCGTTGGTCTCGACATACCACCAGACAATTGTGTCGCTGTCTCCGGCCAGCCACACGGGCCCGCCCAACAGGGTCGCTTCGGCACCATCTTCGAGCGTTCCGACGGACTCACCCTGTTCCGGGCCTGGCTGCGTGCGGATGAAAGAGCGATAGGTCGGGCGGATGCGCACCCGCATAGAGACTTCCAGCCGGTTGTCGGCGTTTTTGCTGGGCGGTAGGCCATTGGTGTTGGGTTGAAGCGCTGCGGGGAGCTCGGCAGCTTTCTCGGCGGCGAGTGGGGCGGCTGCCTCGGCTGGGGCAACCGCTGCACGCGTCTCCGCAGGGGGGGGGAGCGCAGAGCCCCCCATGCGGTTGAGCACGCCTGTCACCAACAGCAGCACGAGCAACGCTCCGTAGCCGGCGGCGAGGTGCCAGAACCGGTAGAGCCGTCTGGGCGAAAAAGTGGGTTCGGGGTTGTGGTGTGCGACCTGTTCGGTGTTGATCGTGCTGGCTTCCAGGACGCGCAATTCGGAGGCCATGCCGTTGCTGCCAAGGTAATTGGATTGGACCACCCCTCGGGCGCGTTTGTAGACATCGCTCTGGAGCGATTCGAGAGAGTGCTCTCGATCGAAGTAGAGGAGGTCTGCATAGAGCATGCGTTGCTGCGGGTCGAGTGCGACCATCAGTGTGGCGATCTGTTCGGAGCGGTCGAAAATCTCGTAGAGATGGGCTGTGGTGGGGGTGGCCGCCACTTCAGCGCGGGCGGTGTCTTTGGGGTCAGCGGCGGAAAAAAAGTTGGTCATAATTGGATCAGTAGGCTCCAAGTTCGATCAGGCGTTCGTCGCTGATTCCAAAATGATGGGCAATTTCGTGTAGTACCGTCCTGCGAATTTGGGTGCGGATGGTGGTTTCGTCGAGCGGGCAGTATTGCAGGATCGGGCCGCGAAAGAGGGTGATTTTGTCAGGGGAGATCAGGGTGTAGTGTGAAGAGCGTTTGGTGAGCGGAACGCCTTCGTACAGACCTAGGAGTGTGCTGCCAGGAGAGAGCTTTACCCGCTCCATATGTCGGCGGCTGGGCCACTCTTCGACGGTGACGACCAGGTTGTCGACAACCTGCCAGAGCGCTTCTGGGATCTCCTCGATGGCTTCTGCGACCAGCTC
>JAPLGY010000747.1:0-567 GCA_026389955.1 Caldilinea sp.
GAGTACCTCACCGAAGAGGTGCTGGCCCAACAGACGGAGTCGATGCACCACTTTCTGCTGCAATGCTCGATCTTGGAACAGCTCCATCCTGCCCTGTGCCAGGAGGTCACCGGCCAGCCAGACGCCGGACAGCTTCTGGAGCAAGCATGGGAGCAACAGCTTTTCCTCGATCCCCTCAGCCACCAAGAACAATGGTATGCCCTGCACCAGCTGTTTCGCGAGCTGCTCGCCCGCTCTTTGCGCCGTCAGTACTCAGCCGCAGCGATCCAACAGCTTTATCTGCGCGCATCCAGCTGGTATGTACAGCAAGGCCAGCTGGTGCCTGCGCTCCGCTGCCTGCTCGACAGCGGTGCTGCACACCAGGCAGCCACCCTGCTCGAACAATATTCTCGCCAGATGTTGCTCGACCTGCAGCTGGATGAGCTGAACTATCTGTTCAGTTTGCTGCCCGTCCAACAGGTCGAAGCATGCCCCCAACTGCTGATCGATCGGGTCTGGCTCTTTTTTTCGCTCGATGCGCAGCGTTTTTTTACAGAGATCGACCGCATGCTGCAGCTGCTGAAGGAC
>JAPLGY010000747.1:630-18752 GCA_026389955.1 Caldilinea sp.
GGTGGCGCTGCAGCTGGTGCTGCGCTTCGGCCGCCAGGAGCGCGATGGCCTCTACACAGAGATCCAGCAGGTGCTCAAACAGATCGCCCCCGAAAGCAGCATGGCGGTCGGGACAGCACACGTCCTGGCCTTGTTGACAGTGGACAGCAAAATCCACTGCGCATCAGCCCACCAACATGCCCAGCTGGCGATTGAAGCCTTTGATAGCATCAACGCCGCCGGAGGCCAGCTTCACGTGCTCTGGCAGCAGGCGCTGCTGGCCCGCAACCTGGGTGATCTGCAAGGGTGCCTGGCCAGATGCCAGGCACCCCTGGGGGGACGGGTAAAACCCCAGAGCGGCATCTTCTTGGACTATCACCTGGAACTGCTCTGTCTGGCAGGCGAGGTCCACTACTGGCGGAACGAGTTGGACGAAGCCCGGTGCATCTTCCAGCAGGCACTGCAGCTCGCACAAAGTCACCATGAACCTTTCTACCAGCTGCAGGCACAGCTGCAGCTGCAGCTGTGCAATCTGGCCGACGGCCTCCAAGAGCCAGCGCACTCTCTTGTATTGGAACAAGAACTCTGGCAGGCAGGCGCCACAAGAAAATTCATCCCCAAACGTGCCGAGTTGGTCTACTGGCAGATGCTGCGCTGGCTGGCCTTGGGTGACCGTGGCCGGCTCTGGCAGAGCTTCCGCCAGTTGGAGCTCGACCTGGACACGCTGAGCCCCAATGCAGACTACCGGCTGTGGGGGGTGCTGCTCACCGCCTACGTGGTGTACGGGCACGAACTGGAGAGGGTAAGCCCTCTTCTGCAGCAGCAACAGCAGCAGGCCAGCCAATATGGGTTTGTGCATCAACAGATCCAGCTGACCCTGTTGAGCGCCAGCCTGCAGCAGACGCTGGGGAAAAAACAGGCAGCACGCCGCTGCCTGCAGCAGGCCCTGCCACTGGCCAAAAGCACCAAGGCCGTGCGCCTGCTCTGGACCCTGCCCGACCTGCTCCCGCTGCTGGCCTCGATCGACAACGCCGCCGCATTTTCTGCGCAGCCGGCCGCACAGAAAATATACCCCTTGCTCACCTCCCAGGATCGGCAGGTGCTGCGCCTGATGATAGAGGGCTGGAGCATCGCAGAGATTGCCCGGCAGATGATGATCGCCCCCAACACGGTCAAATGGTACCAGCATCGGATCTACCAGCAGCTCAAGGTCAGAAACCGGCGCCAGGCAGTGGAGATGGGCGCCCGTCTGATCGATACCCTGTAAAAAGACCAGCGTCGTCTGGAATTTCTGCCCCAAAAACAGCCATTGACAAATCATTCAATTCGTTGTATAGTCGATTCGCACCACAATCTTGTCATTACAGGATTACAATTTAACCGCCACTTGCCACCATCTACCAGTGATTTGGTCTCTTGTTTTTCAATTTACGTTGATACCCAAAAGGAGAGTGTGATGTTGTACAGACAGTTGTACAGACAGTTGTGGCTGCCGATCCTCCTCGTGATCGGCGTTGTGCTCGGCGGCTGCGTTGCAGCCGCGCCGGCTGCCCAGGCACCCGCCAGCGGCGAAGCAGAAAGCGCCGCCAAACCCTTCGCCGGCCAGAAAGTCGTCGTCGTCACCCAGACCGGCCGCTCGATCGGCGGGCCAGTGGAAGACTACGCCCCAGAATGGGAAGAGATGACCGGCGGCGACGTCGAGCTGCAACAGTTTGCCTTTGGCGAGTTGTTCGAGAAGATCATCACCGCCTTCGAGACCGGCGCCAACGACTACGACGTTCTGATCTTCCCGGCAGACTGGGCAGGCGACTTTATGGCCCCTGGCCACTTGGAGCCCATCTCGGAGGAGCTGTTGGCCAAACTGGAACCGGAGGACATTATCCCTCTTTACGGCGAACGCATCACCGCCTGGGGAGAGACGGTCTACGCACTGCCCTACGACGGCGACGGCCATATGCTCTACTACCGCAAAGACCTGGTCAACCCGACCTCCCCGTATGCCGCCGAATTTGAAGCCCAATACGGCTACCCGCTGGACGAACCGCAGACCTGGTCGCAGTACTACGATATCGCCGAATTCTTCAACGGACGCGAGGTCGAAACTGCCGGCGAGATGGCGCCGATCGCCGGCGTCGCCGAGGCCCAACGCCGCAACGCCCAGAGCTACTGGGTCTTCCTCTCCCATGCAGCCGGCTACGGCAAGGTGCCGGGCACCCCCTGCTTCTTCTTCAGCTGCGACAACATGACGCCGCAGGTCAACAACCCCGGCTGGGTGCAGGCGCTCGACGACTACATCCGCTCACGCGACCTGGGCCCCGCCGAACAGCTGCAGTGGGACGTCTCCGACACGCGCGTCCAGTTCCCAGCCGGCGCCGCCGTGCTGAATATCGACTGGGGAGACGTCGGCCCGATCTCCTACAACCCAGACGCCTCTGTGATCGTCGGCCAGACCGGCTTCGGCGTGCTGCCAGGAGGAGACCGCTACTGGGACTACACAACCGGCGCCTGGGTGGAAGAAGTCAACGTCGCCCCGTTCATCGCTTTCGGCGGTTGGATTATCGGCGTTGCAGCAGACAGCGAGGTGAAAGAAGCTGCTCTGGATTTTGCTGCCTTTATGGCGCGGCCCGAGCTGGTCAAACAGCTGGCCGTCACCCCCGACACCGGCATCAACCCCTCCCGCTACAGCCAGTTCGAAGATCTCGACCTTTGGATCAACGCCGGGTTCGACCAGGCCGGCGCCGAAGACTATCTGGCCGCCGTCAAGGACTCCATCAGCCACCCGAACGCCGTTCTGGACCTGCGCATCCGCGGTTCGGCAGAATACTTGAGCGTCCTCGACACCGAAATCAGCCGGGCACTGGCCGGCGAACTCAGTTCACAAGAAGCACTCGACAACGTAGCTGCCGGCTGGAACGAAATCACCGACCGCCTGGGCCGCGAGGACCAGCTGAACCAATATCGCTCGGCAGTCGGCTACACCGAATAACTGCCCCGCCAACCGCTGACCAACGGGCTGCACCGCGCAGCCCGTTCCCTGCCAAGGACGCCAGGCTCTCTGCAGCCTGGCGATCCTGGATCTCAAAAAGGAGCGCACAGAACGATGGCTGGCCCACAATCGACCGTTCCCGAAGCTGCCGGCACAGACAGAGCACACGAACGTTCGTTCAAACGCATTTTTTTGCTGCCAGCCGTCTTCTACCTGCTGCTGCTCTCTGTGTTTCCCACCGTGTGGTCGCTCGGCATCAGCTTCACCGACTCTCAACGCGGAGCACGTACGACCTCAGAAGAGAGCGCTGGGTTCTTGGGCACAGGGGTCCAGCTGACCGCCCGCAACTATGTGCGCATGCTCAGCGACCAGCGGCTGCATACCGCAGCCCTCAACACAATTGTCTTCGTCGTCGGCGGCGTGCTGCTCCAATATGGGCTGGGGTTCCTGCTGGCCCTCGTGCTTCATCAACAGTTTGTCGGCCGCAACCTCGCACGGGTCATTTTTCTGATGCCCATGATGGTCACCCCCGTCGCGCACAGATGGTGCCACCGCTTTCCAACTTTTGCGCCAGATCACCTTCCCCATTTTGCTCCCGCTCTCGATCACAGCCATTTTGATTCGCGGGCTGGAGATTTTCAAGATCATCGACGTGATCGTCGTGACCACCGGCGGCGGACCTGGCTCAGCAACCGAGTCGCTGACCATGTACCTGTTCGACACGGCGCTCACCTTCGGCAACTACAGCTATGCAGCCGCCATCTCGTTTGCGTTGCTGCTCCTCGTCATCCTGTTTGCAACGCTCTTTCTGACCCTGGGAAGGCGCATCGCTGGCCAGAACAGCCAATAGGAACTGCCTTCTATGCGACAAACACCCTGGCAGCGTGCGCTGCTCTACACCGTCGTCGTGGTCTGGTCCTTCGTCTGTCTCTTTCCATTCTACTGGCTGGCCACCACTTCGCTCAAAACCCCCCTGGCCGTCAGCCGCGGCCCACGCTACCTCCCCACCGTCGACTACCAACCCACCGGCGAACACTGGCAGTATCTGCTGAACGACCAGCGCGATTCCCTGCTCCGCCACTTCCGCAACAGCCTGATCGCCGCCACCGGCAGCACACTCCTGGCCCTGGTGCTCGGTTCAATGGGAGGCTATGGGCTGGCACGCTACCGCTACCACTGGCGCCATCTCCTCAACTGGCGCAACCACGATATCTCTTTTTGGATCATCTCCCAAAGATTTTTGCCCCCTGCACTTTTCGTCGTACCCTTCCTGCTCCTCTTTTCACAGCTCAATCTGGTCGATACCCACCTCGGGCTGATCCTCGCCTATACACTCTTCAACATCCCCTTTGCCGTCTGGATCATGCGCGATTTCTTTGTAAACCTGCCCATCGACCTGGAAGAGAGCGCACTGGTCGACGGCGCCACCGCCTGGCAGGCTTTTGTGCGGATTGTCCTGCCGCTGAGCACCCCCGGGCTGGTGTCAGTGGCCATCTTCTCCTTTGTCTTCTCTTGGAACGAGTTCCTCTACGCGCTGATGCTCACCAACTATGAAGCGATCACCCTGCCCGTTTTGATCGCCGGACAAAACAACACGCGCGGCATCCAGTGGTGGTATATCTCAGCGCTGACCCTGGCCGCTGTGACCCCCGTCGTCCTCATCGGCCTGGCGCTCGAACGCTACATCACCCGAGGACTGACAGCAGGCGCCGTGAAAGGATAAAAGCGTCACGATGAAACGTACACTCTTGCTGGGCATCGACATCGGCACCCAAAGCACCCGCGCAGCGCTGCTGACACCCGACGGCGTCGCCGTCGCCAGCGCCAGCCGCCCACAGGAACTGTCGACCACCCAGGCCGGCTGGGCCGAACAAGACCCCGACCAATGGTGGGCTAATGTGGTCGCTTGCATCCGCATGATCCTTGCCCAGGCAGATGCCTCCCCCGACGAGATCGTGGCCGTCGGCGCCGGCGGACAGATGCACGGCGCAGTGCCGCTGGCCGCCGACGGCAGCCTGCTCAGCCATCAAGTACAGCTTTGGTGCGATAAACGCAGCGCCCCCCTCGTCGAAGCCTTCAAACAGCAACCCCACCTCGAACAAAGCTGCCGACGAAGCGGCAACCCCCCCGTCCCCAACTGGACTGGATTCAAAATCCAGTGGCTCCGCCAACAAGAACCAGAACGCTACCGCCAAAGCTGGAAATTTGTCGTCCCCAAAGATTATGTCAATTTTAAGCTCACCGGCGAAGTCGCCACCGATTATTCGGAAGCCTCCGGCACCTTTCTGATGGATGCCGCCCGCCGAACATGGTCTCTCGAGCTGATCGAACAGCTCGGATTGGATTCATCCAAGCTGCCCGACATCCACCGCTCCGCCGCTGTGATCGGCCAGGTCACCGCCGACGCTGCCGCCCTGACCGGGCTTGCCGCAGGCACCCCCGACGTCGCAGGGGGCGGCGACATGCTGTGCATGCTCCTGGCCGCAGGGCTGTTCGAGCCGGGCGCAGCCTCCGACATCACCGGCACCTCGGGGATCTTCTCCGTCTTCACAGACACACCTGTGCTCGACCGCCGACTGATGAACCTGCACCATGTCACCGACGGCTGGGTGCCCTTCGGCATCACAGACACGGGCGGCGTCGCCCTCAAATGGTTCAAAGAAAGCTTCTGCCAGCACGAGATCGCCGAGGCCCAGGCACAAGGGGTCAGCGTCTACGATCTGCTCAACGCCCGCGCCGCCCAGGTGCCCGCCGGCAGCGAAGGGCTGCTCTTCTTCCCCTATCTGCTGGGCGAACGCACGCTCGGCACCCCCTACGCCCGTGGGGTCTTTTTTGGGCTGACCCCACGCCACGGCGTGCCGGCCCTGGCACGAGCCATCATGGAAGGAGTGACCCTGGAACTGCGCCAGACTCTGGCGCTCGTGGAAAGTGCGGGCCATCCTGTCCATGCCATCTACCACAGCGGAGGCGGCGCCTACAGCACTCTCTGGTCACAGATCAAGGCTGACATCTACCAAAAACCTGTCATGACCTTCTCCAATACCGAAGGTGGACTCCTGGGGGCAGCAATCCTGGCCGGCGTAGGGGCTGGCCTCTACCCCGACGAAACCAGCGGAGCCCGCTGCTGTCTGCGCGTGGCACGCACATTCTCACCCGATCCAGCGCTGGCAGAACGGTACAATGCCTTGTTCGACCTGTTCAAAGATCTCCACGATCGTTTCCAGAGCCCCTTTGACCGGCTGGCACGACTGCCTTGAACCACCACACCTTGAACAACGACTGCCCACGCTGCAGGGGAAGCAGCCAACTGCGCAACGAAAGACAGCAGACTTGTGGACCCAAAAATTGATTTTCAAAGCCCAATCCCCTTTTATGTACAACTGCTCGAATTCCTGCACGACCAGCTCAAACAGGGGCTCTGGCGGCCGGGCGACCAGCTGCCGGGCGAGCATACCCTCTGCGAAACCTATGCGGTCAGCCGCACCGTGGTGCGCCAGGCGCTGGGTGAACTGGAAACCGAGGGACTGATCGTGCGCCACAAAGGCAAGGGTGCCTTTGTGGCGGAACCAAAAATTATCGAAAGCCTGGCCCAAAAATTGACCGGCTTCCACCAGGATATGCGCGAACGCGGCCACCCGCTGGTCACACAGGTGCTGGGCCAGGCCCTGATCCCAGCCCCCCCCCAGGTGGCCCGGCACCTGGAAATCCCCGCCGAAACCCCCGTCATCTGTCTCCGACGCCTGCGCTTTGTGCAGGAGGAGCCGATCCTGGTCGTGACCAGCTATCTGCCCCAGGCGCTCTGCCCAGGGCTGGAAACGGTCGATTTTCGCGAGCAGTCTCTTTACGCCTACCTTGAAAAGGTCTACGGGCTGGAGATCGCTCGCGGACGCCGGCGCATCGGCGCCGTTGCAGCCGACACAGAAAACGCACGCCTGCTCCAGATTGCCCCCGGTGCGCCGCTGGTCTCGCTCGACAGTGTCAGCTATCTGGAAAACAATGTTCCCATCGAATACTATCAGGCAGTCCACCGCGGCGACCGCTCCCAGTTTGAGGTAGAACTGGTCCGCATTCGCGAACAGGGACATGTGCGCGAAACACTGCATTCCACAGCCCTGGATCTGCCGCAGAGCAACGGGCTGCTGGCAACGCCCGAAATGCCCCTCCACCCCAAAACCATCCAGACCCTGGAGTTCGCAACATGACCCACCCACTCGACCGCCCTTTTTCATTTGGACTCCCCCCCTCCTATCCCCCGCATGAACACTACGACACCCACCTCACACGGCGGCTGGCATCCATGGCCGGATACTACCTGGACTCGGACGCCTACACCGCCCAGCTGGCTCAAGAAAATCCGCTGGTCTATGAGGTCTACGAAATACGTCGGCCCGAACAGGCCGGCGAGCTGCTCAGCGGACTCTCGATTCTCCACCCAGGCAAGGTCGGCGCTGAATACTTTATGACCAAAGGCCATTTCCATGCTGTGTTGGAGACCGGCGAGATCTACCACTGCCTCAACGGCAGGGGTGCCCTGGTGATGGAAACCCCAGAAGGAGACTGGGCTGTCGAGGCGCTGCATCCTGGCCAGGTGCTCTATGTCCCCCCACGCTGGGCACATCGTTCGGTCAACACCGATCCAGTCGAAGATCTCGTCACTTTTTTTGTCTACCCCGGCCATGCCGGCCACGACTATGGCACGATCGAAAAATTTGGGTTTCGCAAATTGCTGGTCGAACAGGATGGCCAGCCCACACTCCTGGACAACCCTCGCTGGCAACCGCCGGAGACGCGCAGATGAACGACCTCCAAACCTGCTGCGTGCTGGTCACACCGACCTCCTTTGGCCAGAACGACCCGCAGCTGCGCACTGCACTGGAGAGCACAGTCGGCCGCGTGATCTACAACCCAACGGGCCAGCCCCTCTCCTCTGCTGCGCTGCGCGACCTGCTGCCTGGCTGCCACGGCTGGATCGCCGGGCTGGATACGATCGACGCTGCAGCGCTGGCTGCCGCCGACCAACTCCAAGTGATCGCCCGCTACGGCGCCGGCGTGGATCGGATCGACCTGGAGGCTGCGCGAGCACGCGGGATTGTGGTCACCAATACACCCAACGCCAACGCCGTCGCCGTCGCCGAGCTGACCGTCGGCCTGATGATCGCCCTGGCCCGGTCCCTGCCCGCCGCCAATGCAGCGACCCGCAGTGGGCACTGGCCGCGACTGAGCGGCGTGGGCATCGAAGCCAAAACTGTGGGGCTCCTCGGCTTCGGCGCCATCGGCCGACAGGTCGCCCGGCGCCTGCAAGGCTTCGACTGCCGCGTGGTCGCCCACGACCCCTGGGCCGACACCGCCTTCGCACAGGCCCACGCCGTCACACTCCTCCCGCTGGATGAAGTGGTCGGCCAGGCCGATTTTTTGTCGCTGCATCTGCCTGCCCTGCCCACCACACGCGGGCTGGTCGACAGCACCTTGCTGGCAAAAATGAAGGCGGGTGCCTTTCTCATCAACACGGCGCGCGGGGAGTTGGTCGACGAAGCAGCCCTGGCCGCGGCCCTGGCCAGCGGCCAGCTGCGCGGCGCAGCGCTGGACGCCTTCAGCAGTGAACCGCCAGACCCCCACAACCCGCTGCTGGCGCTGCCCAACGTGATCGCAACACCACACACCGGCGCCCACACCGACGGAGCCACCCATGCCATGGGCTGGGGCGCCCTGCAAGAATGCCTGGCCGTGCTGCGCGGGGAACCCCCAGCCCATCGCGTGGCGTAACCCCATCCCCCTCGTCGATGAACCTGCTGGTAAAGGGGAGAGACAGGTCTGCACGACGTCCATCTTGCCCATGTGCTGGCGATCGTCCGTTGTCTTCAGAGCCCGACATAAAGTCTGTTCACCTTGCCAAACTTGGGATGCAATCTTCCTCAGTGTACAATGGACGTCATGTTCGATGGCTTTTCTCGCTGCCTCACCATCAAACGCACGACCAGGAACTGTGCAGAAACCCCTACATCCTGTTCTCACCTAGAAAGGTCGCTATGTCATCTGCTCCCACAGTTGCCCAATCCGTGCCAACGTTTTATTTCGTCGGCGTCACAACCCGCAAATCCTCCATTATGAAAGTGTTTCCACGCTGGATGGAGCTGTTGGGGCGTCCAGAGGTCGTCATCGAAGGGATCGACCACAAAATCCACGATGATCCTGCCGCGTATCGTGCCACTGTCTCCCACATCAAGAACGACCCGCTGTCGCTCGGCGGGCTTGTCACTACCCATAAGATGGATCTGTACGCCGCAGCCCAGGATCTGTTCGACTACCTGGACCCCTATGCCCGGCTCACCCAGGAGCTGTCGTCGATCTCCAAACGGGAAGGCCAGCTGGAAGGCCATGCCAAGGATCCGATCACGGCCGGGCTGAGCCTCGACGCCTTTCTCGAACCCGCCTATTTCCAAAAAACCGGCGGCCATGTGCTCTGTTTCGGCGCCGGCGGTTCGGCACTGGCCACTCTGCTGCATCTGATCAACAAACCAGACAAAGCAGACCGCCCCGATCGGTTTGTCGTCGTCAACCGCTCACAGCCCCGCCTGGACCATCTCTGCACCATGGCCGCACAGCTTGACACCGACATCGCCGTCGAGCCGATTCTCAACAGCGACCCGTCACACAACGACACGTTGATGGCTGCCCTGCCCGAAGGCAGCCTCGTCATCAACGCCACCGGCATGGGCAAAGATATCCCCGGCTCCCCCATCACCGACGCCGGCCTCTTTCCTCACAACGGAATCGCCTGGGAGTTCAACTACCGCGGAGAGTTGGATTTCTTGCAGCAGGCGCTGCGCCAGCAGCAGGCGCGCGGCCTCCAGGTTGAGGACGGCTGGATCTATTTCCTTCACGGCTGGTCCCAGGTCGTCGCGCAGGTGCTGCATGTTGACCTCACCCCCGAGCTCTTCGCCAAACTCAACGCAGCGGCCTCGGCAGCACGGTGAAGGCAGCAAAGTGGTCTCGCCCGTGAGCGACGTTCCTGCAGGAATTTCTGCTATAATGGGACATTGGAGTCAGCCTGCGCAGCTGCGGTGTCAGCAGGCAACCCCGTCCCAATACCAACGACCAGGAGCCACCATGCACCATGCTGAAACAGCACTCTACCCGTTGACGTTCGACCCGGTCTTCAAAGACTACCCCTGGGGCGGCCGGAATCTGGCTGCTCATTTGGGCCGTTCTCTCCCCGACGGCATCGTGGCCGAGAGCTGGGAGATCGCTGCCCATCCGAATGGCTCCTGCACCGTCAACGCCGGCCCGCTCAAAGGCAGCACGCTGCCCGAAGTTCAGGCGCTGCTCGGCGCTGCCCTGCTCGGCGACTACAACCAGCCAGCAATCGAGCAGGGAAGTTTCCCCCTGCTGGTCAAACTCCTCGACGCCAACCGCTGGCTGTCTGTCCAGGTCCACCCCGACGACCGCTATGGGCTGGCCCACGAAGGCGAACCCGGCAAAACCGAACTGTGGGTGGTGCTGCACGCCGAGCCCGGCGCAGAGCTGATCTACGGCTTCGCTCCCGGCATGACCCACGACCGGTACGCAGCAGTGGCCGGTACCGAGGCCTGCGTCGACAAGCTGCAACGCCTGCCCGTACAGACAGGGGATGTGTTCTTCGTGCCCGCTGGCACCATCCACGCACTCGGCCCGGGAATCCTGGTCGCCGAAATTCAGCAAAACAGCGACACCACCTATCGCATCTGGGACTGGGGCCGCTCGCGGCCGCTGCATCTGGACAAGGCGCTCGATGTGCTCAACTTTGCCCAGGCTGAACCGGCGCCGGTCCTACCGCTCCTGCTGCTCGACGAGGAGGGGCTGCGCGTCGAGCGGCTGGCTTGCTGCACCTATTTCGAAACCGAACGGATCACCTTGCCCGCCGGGCACGAATTCTTTGGCCAGTGCGATGGCTCTACCTTTGAAATCTGGGCTGTGCTCCAAGGGGAAGCAACCTTTGAGTCCGATGCCGATCCCGTGACCCTGCACGGGGTTGAATGGGTGCTCCTGCCCGCCGACATGGGCGATTTTGTCGTCAGCGCCCGCCGCCACTCGGTGCTGCTGCGCGTGGTCACCCCCAATGCCTCCCAGCGCTAGGCAATCCTCCGTGCAGCCATCCCTTTCCCCTCCCTCCTTTCGCCGCCTGATCGGCATCAGCACAGCCGCCAGGTTTCTGGTCGATGTCAGCACCCAGATCTTCAACCCCTTTCTGCCGATCCTTGCCGCCGGGGTCGGGATGAGCGTGGTGCAGCTGGGCCAGCTGATCGGCCTGCGCAACGCCATGGGGCTCTTTGCCCCGGTGACCGGAGCGCTGGCCGACCGCTTCGGCTATCAGCGGGTGATCCGCATGGCGCTGCTCACCCTCGCCGCCAGTTTCCTGCTGCTGGCGTTCAGCACAGCCCCGTGGATGGTGGTGCTGGCATTGGCGTTGTGCGGGCTGGGGTTCGGCGCCTTTGTGCCCAACCTGCATGCCTTTGTCAGCAACCAGCTTCCCTACCACCAGCGCGCACGCGGGCTGGGCATGATCGAGTATGCCTGGGCCCTGACCGGGATCCTCGGCCTCTCCCTGATCGGTCTGCTGATCGAACAGGCCGGCTGGCGCACCCCGTTTCTGCTGCTCGCCATCGGCATGGTGGCCATGAATTTTGTCTTTGCCACACTGCCCGACCACCGGCGCCACCAGGGTCCCCACGCCACCGCCCAGGGGCTGAACGCGCTGCTGCTTCCCCCAGGCAACCGCCGTTCCACCTATGCCACCATGCTGGCCGGCGCGCTCAGCTACTGCGCCGCCATGCAGATCATGCTGTCCTACGGCGCCTGGCTGGCCGACCAATACCAGCTCGGAGCGGCAGCGCTCGGCACAGTCGCCTTTGTTCTGGGCTGGTTCGACCTGATCGCCAGTGTTTCGGTCAGCGTTTTCACCGACCGCATCGGCAAACGGCGCAGCATGCTGATCGGCGTCGCCGGCTCGCTGGTCGGCTATCTGCTCATGCCGCTGCTCAACCTGGCCCTGCTCCCGGCCGTCGCGATCATCGGCGTCACCCGCTGCTTTTTTGAGTTCAGCATCGTCAGCCATTTGCCGCTGCTCAGCGAGCAGATGCCGGCCCACCGCGGCAAGGTCATGTCCCTGGGGGCAGCCCTCTCGCTCGGCAGCTCGACGGTGGCCGCCTTCAGCGGTCCCTGGCTGCTGGTCAATCTCGGAGTGGCGGCACTGGCCTGGTCTTCCGCAGCCCTGGTGCTGCTGTCGCTGCTGACCATTCTGTTCCTGGTTCGGGAAACCCCAGAAATTCCATAACAGCCGGGACAAGATCGGTCAAACCGTGCAGCCTCCCGGCGATCCGCTGCCGGTCAGCCCCCAACACCAGTGTCAACACCGGGTTGGTGGTGTGCTTGCCATGACGACATTCTTCGACATTGCCATGATCGCTGGTCACCACAACCAGCGTCTGGTTCAGATCTGCTGCCGCCAACAGCCCTGCCAACACAGCGTCAAAGCGCTGCAGCCACTGCACGGCCCCCGCATGGTTCTGTGCGTGGCCCAGCACGTCGGTCTGCCACCCCTCAAAAAAAATAAAATCGTAGGGCTGACTCAGCTGCCAAAGCACCTGGCCCGCTTCCCGCGGCGTGTACACCGGCACATCGGGATACCCCAGTTCGTCTCGCCACCCTTCCCCCGTAAAATCAGCCGAAAGCGCTCGCCCAGCACATAGGTCAGCATAGGTCAACAACGGTTGACCGCCGGCAACCGCTGCGTAGGGCAAGGCACTGAGCCGCCGACGGCCCCGCTCGACCGCATCAAAGTAGGCGCGTGGATAGGCGTTGCAGAAGTAGGGGGAGGACCCCAGATCTCGCAGCCGACGAAAGATCCCCCCTTCATCCAGCACAGCACGCACACGGTCGTCCAGCCAAGGGCCAAAATGCTCGCCTAAACGTTCCGCAGCGTTGATGCCCGTCACAAGCGCTGCCTGTCCGGTCGCACTCTGCGGACGACCAGAAACCCCCAGCGCAGCATCGAGCGGCACCAGTTCAGCCTCCGCAGCCGACAGCCGTCCAGTCTCTACCACAGGCCGCCGCCCCGCCAACAGCCGATCCAACGTCGGATAAACACCCATGGCCAACGGGTTGCTGGCTGGATCGTCCGCTCCGACCCCAACTCCGTCCAGAAAAAGCAGGATCACCCGTCTGCGTCGCACACCCTCTCCTGTCGCCACAAGACACCTTCCCATGACCACGCTCAGCTACCACTCCGCCATGCGCGGGATTCTCTTCACCGACCAGTACCAGCTGACCATGGCCCAGCTTTACTTTCGCCTGGGCCTGCACGAGCTGGAGGTGCAGTTCGACCACTTCTTCCGCCGCAACCCGGACTACGACCAGCACCAGGCCGGCTACTGCATCAACGCCGGGCTGGAATGGTTTCTGGAATGGCTCCAGCAGGCCCACTTCCGTGACACCGATCTCGAATTTTTGCGCAACCACCGCAGCAGCCAGGGCGATCGTCTCTTCGCCGACGATTTTCTCGACTATCTGCGCCGCTACGGCGATTTTGGCGGGCTGAGCCTCTACGCCATCCCCGAAGGCCGGGTCGTCCACCCCAATACGCCCCTGACCCTCGTGCGCGGGCCCATGGCCATGGCCCAGATTGTGGAAACGCCCTTGCTCAACAAGCTCAACTACCAGACCCTGATCGCCACCAAAGCAGCCCGGCTGGTGGAGGCCAGCCGGGGCGGCACTATCCTCGAATTCGGGTTGCGCCGTGCCCAGGGAGAAGGTGCCAACGACGGCACACGCGCCGCACTGATCGGCGGCGCAGCCTTCAGCTCCAACGTAGGCGCCTCCCACCTGCTCGGGCTGCCCCCCAAAGGAACCCACGCCCACAGCATGGTGCAGCTGATGATGGCGCTGGGCGAAGGCGAGCTGGGGGCGTTCCGCGCCTACGCCGACCTCTACCCCGACGACTGCCTGCTGCTCGTCGATACGGTCGACACACTGCACTCGGGCGTGCCCAATGCCATTAAAGTCTTCGAAGAACTCCGCCGCAAAGGACACCGCCCCGTCGGCATTCGACTCGACTCCGGCGACCAGGCCTACCTCAGCATCCAGGCCGCCAAACAGCTCGACGCCGCCGGCTTCCCCGATACCTCGATCGTGCTCTCCAGCGATCTCGATGAACTGGTGATCTGGCAGATCCTCACCCAAATCCAACACGAAGCCCCACGCTACGCTGTCGACGCAGACCGGCTGATCCGCCGGCTGGTCTACGGCGTCGGCACCCGCCTGATCACCTCGTGGGGGGAACCTGCCCTGGGAGGGGTCTACAAGCTGGTGGCAGTCCGCAAAGATGGGGATTGGAATTCAGCGATCAAGATCTCGGAATCTCCGTCCAAAACCCCGACCCCTGGCAACAAGCGCGCCTGGCGCATCTATGACCAACGCCACAAAGCGACCGCAGATCTGTTGACGTTGGAACAGGAGCCACTTCCGGAGGGCCAGCCGCTCGTGCTGCGCCACCCTGCCGACCACACCAAAGTGCGGATCCTCTCCCCAGAACAGATCAGCCGGGTGGAGCCGCTCCATACCGAAATCGTCCGGGCCGGCAAGTTGGTCTACGAACTGCCGCCGCTCGCCGCCCTCCGCCAGCAGCGCGTCGCAGATGTCGAGGCGCTCGACCCAGGCGTGCGCCGGCTGGTCAACCCCCATCTCTACCATGTCTCGATCAGCGAGTCCCTCTGGAACCTGAAACAAGAGCTGATCGCCGGCGCCCGCAGCCAAAACATCCGCCCCCCCCGCTGAAGAGCGCTATTCCTCTGCCCACGATTCGACAACCAGCCGGAAAATATCACTTTCGGTGAGAATCCCGACCAGTTGGTTGCCCCGCACGACCGGCAGCCCGCTCACCTGGTGCTCCAGCATTCGCTCGGCTGCCTCCTGAATCGTGGCGCTGGGGCTGATCGTGACCGGAGAGTAGGTCATCACTGCACGCACAGGCCGCTGCGCCAGCAACGCACGCGTGCCCCCCCCTCTACGACCGGAAGACGGCGCACCTCGTGCTCGCTCATCAGTTCCTGCGCCTCAGACAGGCTGGCCTCCGGCCCAATCACCACCGGATTTTCATGCATCCAGTCCTGCACCTCAGTCAGATGATGTCGTTTCATGGCTGGCTCCTTATCGGGTACGCGTCCGCACCAACAGGACAGACTGGTCCACATAACGAACCAACGTGTTGGCAATGCTGCTGGGAAAATGGCCCGGGGTCGACTCGCTGCCCGCCACCACCAGGTCGTAGCCAGTGTCGCGAGCACGCTGCAAAATCACTTCTTGCACCGAACCCGGTTGCAGAACAATCGACGATCGGTTGAAGCCATGAGCTTCCAGTTTGTGCTCCCACTTGTGCAGCATGGCCGACAGCCGGGTTCCCTGGGCGATCGCAGTCTCGACATCCATCGTTGTGCCTGGCTCGGTCGACAAATAGGGGGCTGCCGACGGCGGCATGACATGCAGCAAATCCAGCTGGGCACCCAGAATCTGGGCGAACTGGGCACCCACCGTCACCAGCGCTTCATCTTCCACCCCTGCACAGACCAGCACCCGCCGAAATGTCTGGCGATGCCCCTTGACCAACAAGACCGTCGACTGGTCTTCTTGTAAGATCCGATAGGCGGTCGGCCCCACCACATTCGACCCGCCCGCACCGCGGTCGGCAAAGGCCCCGATCACCAACAGGTCCACTGGGTTCGCCTGCAGATAGTTGATCACCTCTTCGTCGGCGTAGCCGACCAGCGGCACAATCGCGCGCGGACGCATTTCCCCAGCCCCGGTGGAAGGCAGCAGCGCAGTCGTGTCGGTCATCACCTGCTGTGCCTTGCCCGCCCCCTCCCTCTCCGAAGCCGTCACCAACACCGTCAATTCCCCGCCCACCAGCTGCTGCAGCTGGCTGGCCAGCGCCACGGCTCGCTGGCCAAAAGTCGCACCGTCGGTCGCCACGGCAATCCGCAGCCCGCCACCTTGCCCTAAGGCCAAGGCCAGCCGCTCTCCTGCCGTCCTGGCAACCGCTGCCGCCTCCGGCCGCAACAGCAACACCGGCACCGCCACATTGCGCAAAACCCGCTCCGCCACGCTCCCCATGACCAGACGATCAAAACCAGACCGCCCGTGGGTCGCCATCGCAATCAGACTGACCCCCTCCTCACGGGCATAGTGCGTGATGCACTGCGCCGAGTCGCCGAACTGCACATCCATTTTCACCGTGTACCCGAGCTCACGCAGCCGCTCCGCCTCAGGGCGAAGCTCAGCCAACAACTGGTCGCGCACCCCCTGCCACTCTTCCGCCAGCACGCTGTACCCCTGCTCTCCTCTCTCGTACAAACCCGACAACACCCCAGCCCCCTCCAGCAGCGTGCGCGCAGGAACCGTCTCCAACGACATCTTCAGCGACGGCGCAATCCGCAGCAGGAGCAACGTCATATCCCGTGGGTCAAAAAAATCTACCACAACCCGCACGATCTGCAAGCTGAAATCCGAACCGTCCAGCGGGATCAAAAGCGTACGTTTCACAGTGTTTGCCTCCTTTGTTCCATCCACCTAACGCAACAGCACGCCGGTGGGGTCATATCTCCAGGAATGCAACACTTTCATGTAATTGGCCCGCTCAAATGCAGCCGGCTCAGCCACATTCTGCTGGCTCATGCTGCCACGCGCCTGCCCCAAAGAATGGTACTCGTGCACCTCCAGCCAATGCTCTATTTCCTGGACAATCAGCCCGATCCGCTGTACGCCGTTGCGCAGCAGCTCCGAGGCCATCATCGTCACCCCAGCCCCCGCCATCACCGCCTTGAGCACATCCTCGTAGGTGTGCACCCCGCTGGTGACCGCAAAGTCGACCGGCACCCGACCATGCAGGATCGACACCCAGCGCAGAGGCAGCCGCAGCTCCCACGCACTGGACAGCGTCAGGTTGGGAACCACCTCCAGCCGCTCCAGGTCAAAGTCGGGCTGGTAAAAACGGTTGAACACCACCAGCCCATCCGCCCCGGCCTGGGCCAGACGCATCGCCATGTTGGCAAAGGAGCTGAAAAAAGGACCCACTTTGACAGCCAACGGGATCGAACTCTGGGCCTTGACATCGCGTACAACCTCCAAGTACATCTGCTCCACCTCCGCACCGGTCAGCGCCGGGTCCGTCGGAATGGAATAGATGTTGAGCTCCAAAGCATCCGCTCCAGCTTCTTCGATCATGCGCGCGTACTCGACCCACCCGCCTGTCGAGACACCGTTCAGACTCCCAATGACCGGGATGGCAACACTTTCCTTGGCCCGCCGAATCAGATCCAGATAGGCGTATGGCCCGACGTTGTAGTTGTCCATCTCAGGAAAGTAGTCCAGCGCCTCGGCAAAGCTGTCCACTCCATACGAAAGATAATGGTCGAGCAGGTGGCTTTCCCCCACGATCTGCTCCTCAAAAAGCGAGTACATTACGACCGCAGCCGCGCCTGCATCCTCCAGCTGCTTGATCTTGTCCAGGCTGTCCGACAACGGCGAAGCCGACGGGACAACCGGGTGTCGCAGCTTCAACCCTAGGTACTGGGTGGTCAGGTCGATCATGGTTGTTTTCTCCTTTAAGCCACTGGCTCAGCCGCCAGATATTCGAGATCCTTCCAGCGCCGGGCAATCCCTTGCTCGGCCTCTGCCATCAATTCCTCCGCCACAGCCGGGTCAGACTGCATCAACATGCGGTACCGCGTCTCGTTCATGGCATAGTCACGGAAACGAATCTTGGGGGGGTTGGAGTCCAGCTGGAAAGGATTTTTGCCCTCAGCCCGCAGTCGCGGGTCGTAGCGAAAAAGCGGCCAGTGTCCTGATTCGACCGCCAGACGCTGCTGTTCCATCCCCTTGGCCATGTTGATGCCGTGGGCAATGCAGTGGCTGTAGGCGAGGATCAACGCAGGCCCCTCGTACGATTCTGCCTCCTGGATCGCCCGCAGCGTCTGCGCGTCGTTGGCGCCCATGGCCACACACGCCACGTAGACGTAGCCGTAGTCCATCGCCATCTTCGCCAGATCTTTTTTGGGTGTACGTTTGCCGCTGGCCGCAAATTTGGCCACCGCCCCCAAAGGAGTCGCCTTGGAAGACTGCCCCCCGGTGT
>JAPLGY010000282.1 GCA_026389955.1 Caldilinea sp.
GGATCCAGGCCCCAGCAGCCTGCACGGTCGCTGTCACTGTCTCCATGTCGTACAGGTAGCCGCTCTTGAAGGCGACATGGGAGAGCACGACCAGCGCCACATCGTCGTCCAGCTGTTTTTTCAGCAGGTCGACCGGCGCCTGGACCCCATCGGGGGAAGGCAAAATTTCCAGCCGATGTTCGTTGCCCAGCAGTTCTACGACACCTTGCAGCACATAGAGATCAGACGGAAAATTGAGATCGTCGGTGAGGATGCGGGTGCGCCCTGGCTGGCAGCGCAACGCCGCCAGAGCCAGTTTGAACAAATTGACCGAGGTCGCATCGGCCACCAGCACCTCCTCGGGCTGGGCGCCGATCAGGCGAGCGATCTTGGCGCCCACCCGTTCTGGCAGCTCAAACCAGCCCTCGTTCCAGCTTCGAATCAGCCGTTCCCCCCACTGCTGCTCCACCATTTCGGCGGCCAGTGAACTGCCCGCTGTTGGCAGCCGTCCGAGGGAGTTGCCGTCAAGATAGATCAGCTCTGGGTCGGTGCGGTGGAAGCGGGCGCGCAGCGGAGCCAGGGGGTCGGCGGCGTCCAGCGCTTTTTCCAGGTCGGTGGGCCACACGGCAGCCTACCGTTTCACCACCAGCGACACCGGCGCGCTGGTGCTCAGCAGCCGCTGTTCCATCCGTTCGACATCCCCAAAAAAAGCCCTGGTATAGGTTTTGCCGTCGTAGTCGCCTGTGAACAGCCAGCGTTTGGTGTAGTTCAAAAAGACCAGCATCCCCGTCTCTACATCATGGCAGGTATTGCCTTGATAAACGGTCGTCCATCCGCCCCCTTCTTCGATTTCTACCGCGTGCGGGCCAGAACAGTAGACGGAGACCCCTTGGTCGGTGTCGCCGAGGGGCAGCACCCCCATCGCCGTCCCTGGGTTGGCGCCCAGCCAGTAGCTGTACAGGAAATTCTGCTTGGCCTCTCCTGTCCGCTCGGCACCGGTCACCTGATCGACCTCGAACGTCCAGGCGTCGGTGGAGAAACAAGCCTCGTCCCAGGTGACGGTGTGTTCGATCGGCAGGAAACCGCCAGCGGCTTGCCGATTGACGACAGCATCTACTTCGGCGTCACATTGACGGATCGGGCAGCGGTCTGATTCGCATTCCCAGTGAACTGCCCAACGGGCGGCCAAGGTGTCGTCCAGCAGGGCGTTTTCCACAACGGGCAGAAAACTGCCGTCTGCACCGGGGATCCCGACCAGCTCGGTCGCCACCCAGCCTGACTCTAACAGTTCTCCGTCGACTCCCGGAAGATTGGCGGCTACTTTGTACCAGCGCCCATCCTCGCTTTGGTCGAGGACTTCAAACGTCAGCCCTGGATTGGCTTTGCCGACGATCTCAAAGGTCGTTGCAGGGCCGCTGCGCAGGTTGGCCCGAATCTGGCTGGTGATCGTGACCCGCAGCGGTTTGTTGCTCTCGGGGGTGGCTGTGGGGGTCGGCAGGGGAGAGGCACTTTCTGGGGTCACCGCCGCGTAGGCGGCGATCGGTTCGATCACCTCCTGGATCGAGGCCGGCATGGCAGCGTCGGCAAGTGCCGATCCAGAGGACAGATTGGCCGACGACGCACAACCTGCCAGAACTGCCACAGCGGCTGCCCAGAGAGCCCATCGGCTGGCTGCCCACCCGGCGGAACGGAATCCACTCCGACAAGTTAACAAATTTCCATTCATAGACGTTTACTCGACATTCTGGCTCACAAATCGAAGACCGCAGATACAATCGCCATTATAGCCTTGCCGACAGGATTGGCGAAAAAACGTTGGGGCAACAGACAGCAGCTGGGTTGCTATGGGGGGGGCGGTCAAAAGGGGCGACGGGCGAGATAAAACTGCCAGAGCAGACGTGCGGCGACAGCCCGCCAGGGACGCCATGCCTCTGCCAACGCGATCTGATCGGCCGCTGTCGGCCGCTGCTCCAACCGTTTGACCTGCTGAAGCGCGCTGGCCAGGGCCAGGTCGCCAGCCGGCCAGGCGTCCGGGCGTCGGAGCGCCATCAGCAAATACAGCTCGGCAGTCCATTCTCCGATCCCTTTGAGGGCGGTCAGCCGGGCCCGCACACTCTGGTCGTCCAGCACAGTCAGCAGCTCCAGGTCACAATCTCCTTGTTCGACTGCGGCGGCGAGGCCGCGCACGTAGCCACTTTTCTGGCGGCTCAACCCGGCTGCACGCAGCTGCGGGTCGTCGAGGGCCAACAGCGCCGCAGGTGTTATGCCTCCTGCAACAGTTTCCAGCCGAACGAACGTTGCCCGCGCCGAAGCCAGGGAGACCTGCTGCTCCAGAATCATCAAGACCAGCGTGGCAAAGCCTGGCTCGCGCGCCCACAGCGGAGGATAGCCGACCACAGACACAAGACGCGCCAGATCGGCGTCTTGCGCTGCCAGTGCATCGACTGCGCCCGGCAGGTTGGCTTCGCTCAGAAGGGCCATCTGCTGTGCTGTGCTCATGGGGTTTCCTTTCTGGGGTCACCGCCGCGTAGGCGGCCGGCCATGTTGGCATCAACCTTCCGCTCGACGAGCTTCCCGAGCTGCTCGCCAATCCTGCCAATCAGATCTGGGTGGATATTCAGGAGCCTGCGACCCACAACTATGACCCGATCCTGGCCGACATCTTTCACTTCCACCCGCTGGCCATCGAAGATGCATTGCTCGACTCTCACGTGCCTAAACTGGATGACTATGCCAGCTACTTGTATCTGGTCTTTCATATTGTGGGTGCCGGCAAAGAACCGATGGCGATCGACAGCCAGGAAATCGACGTCTTTTTAGGGAGCAACTATCTGGTGACGGTGCACGAGCACAGCCGTCGTTCGATCGACCGCAGCTGGGATCCCGACCACCATGTCGAGATCGGGTTGGCCCGGGGGCCGGCAATGCTGCTCTACGAGTTGCTGGACAGCCAGATCGACAACTTCATTCCCCTGATCGATGCCTTCGAGGAGCAGCTGGAGCAGCTGGGTGACGACATCTTCTACTCGCATGAATCTGAACGTGAGCTGCTGAATCGGCTGTTGACCGCCAAGAGCAGTGCGTTGCGCCTGCAGAGAATTCTGGCGCCGCAGCGCGAACTGCTGGGCCGGCTTTCTGTCGGAGAATACCGAGTTGTCCCGCCGCACGTTCGCATGTATTATCGCGATGTCTACGACCATCTGGCGAGACTGGCCAATTTGGCTGACAGCATGCGCGACCTGGCCAGCAGCACAGTCGAGACCCATCTGGCGCTGATGAACAACCGTATGAACGAGGTGATGAAGGTGTTGACGATGGTCTCTACCATCTTCATCCCCCTCAGTTTCATTGCAGGTGTCTACGGCATGAATTTTGAGTTCATGCCTGAGCTGTCGTTCTGGTGGTTTTATCCGCTCGTCTGGGGGCTGTTTGTGGGAATTTCTTCTTCTATGTTGTGGGTTTTTCACAAGAGAAAGTGGTTTTGAATGTTTTATACCGTCCGCGAGGGTCGTCTTTTTTCGAGCGTCCAGCCCCCGGCCACACTGCGCCCTCTTTTGGCGTTGCGCAGCGAACTGCTGCCGCCGACGATTTCACAGCTCCATGCCAGCTTGTCTGCCTGGGGAGCGATCGGGCTCTCCCCTGGTCTGATCACCCCGGATCGGATCTGGGGAAGCCTTGCCGGTGAAAGCACGTTGGCTTTTTCTTTTGACCCGGGGTGCAGCCCCCAGCCGCTGGGCCATCTGGGAATGGCTCAAGAATTGGCCGCCTGGCTGGTGCTGCTGGACAAGTGGATGGAGACCTTTGTGGTGATCGCCCGCGCTCGCTCCATCTGGTCGGTGCAGGAGCTGGCGGGCGCGTTGACCTTTACCTCCAGACCTTTTTTGCCGGCAGCCATCGTCCATATGCCGCCAGACAACTGGGAGCGGGTGGCGCAGGCGCTGGCGCAGGCGGTCGGGGAGGGGCCGCTGCGCGGCAGTAGTCACCTGGAAAAACATTGGAACTGAAAGGCAGGCCATTTTTCTGCCAATGCGGGCAAAAGATACCCTGCCTCCCATCGACGAACACACCCAACGCCACTGGGGCTGCCAACGCAGCGACCATTCAGCAGGCGGCCTCATTTACCGGGTCGAGGCTGACGGTGAAGTGGTCGCTGCCCTGATCGCAACGCGCGGGGGGACACGCTGGCAGCTCCCCAAGGGCACTTGTGAATCCGGAGAAACCTTGGAAGAGACTGCGCTGCGCGAGGTGGCTGAAGAATGTGGCCTGACCGGATCGTGTGAAGCACATCTGGGGACCGTCGAATACTGGTATTGGGACACCTACCAGCGCAAGACGCCAGAACTGGTGCACAAGCAGGTGGATTTTTACTTGATGCATTGGGTCGGCGGTGAACTGAGCGACGCCAGCGTCGAAGTCGACAGCGTCAACTGGTTCACGCTCAGACAGGCCTTGGAGGTGCTGACCTTTGCTGCAGAGCGCAGCATCGTCCACCGGGCGCTGGCTTTGCTCTGCCCGGTCTCCTTGGCGGGCACTGCACCGGGCACCCCAGAGCAGAACTTTCAGCGCTGATAGGCGGCGCTGCTCTGTTCGCCGTAGCCGGTCAGCTCGACATACCCCTTGCCGCGGATCGGGGCTTCTTCCAGCGCCCCAACGACCTCGATCGCCCCTTCCCAGTAGACAAAACTGACCTGCATCTCCTGGTCGGCGATCAGTGGTTCGATGGTCACTGCCAGCTCAAGCTTCGGTATCAACAAAGTCCACCCGGAAGGATAGGCGATCCCTGTGCGCGGGCTGCTCCAGGTGCCAGTGGCCTCCAACAGAAAGTCGTTCTCGTCGATTGCGCGCTGTTGTCCATCCGGGCCGATCCAGGTGCCTTGGATGTGGGGATAGACCCCACCGTCTGCCAGCCGGATTTTGTAGAACATCAGGATGGCGTCGTTGTCGAACTGGATGCTGAACCAGTCCCAGCCGGTTGCATCGGCGGGGAGCGCGCTGGTGCCAAACTCGTGATCCATCCAACTGCGTCCCTGCACAGAATAGGTGTTTCCCGCGCTGGTCAAGGTGCCGCTGGTCTCCAGACCCACCAGGCTGTAGTAATAGGAGGCATTTCCCGCCTCGGATCCTTTCTGATGCAAACCGGCGTCCCCATGCAGGACAGGCGGGCGGGTCTCGCGCAACCGCAGGTCGATGGCCACAGGGCCTGTCTCGCTGGAAGCGCTGGCCACCAGACGATAGATTCCTGGCTGGAGTTCGACAACCTGCCAGTCTTCCAGCCAGACACGCACCTGTGGTGCGGCCTCGGCTCCTGCCAGGCCGCCCGCGCCGCGGCTGTAGCGGTCAAAACTGCTGTGGCGCCGGGTCTTGCCATCTGTCACCGCAAAATGTGCCATGTAAACCTGGTTGGTGGCAAAAGTCGAAGATCGCTCGGGCAGGGCAGGGGCCAGGGCGTTGCGAAAGAAGGTCAGTTGAAAGCCAAAGGGCGTGCCGTCTTCTGCGACCAGGTTCCCTGTGTAGTACCACCATTCGGTGCGATACTCCGGATGTGCGCCGTGGTCGGCGGGAAAGCGCAACGTCATCGGCGCATCGGCGCGCGCAAAGCCAGCGTTGTCGGGCACCCGCATCGCTTCCACGACGCTGGCGCTGATCGGTCGCTCACCGGTTGAACCGGTGCAGCTCACCAGAAGCCAGGAGACCCACCACAAAATTCCCCAACGTGTTATCATATTCATGACAACATTGTGCCGGAGAGCCAACGTTGCATCTGTCAGCGAGTGTCCGATGTCGGCTGCCCAGATACAGGGGTTGAACCGCACAAACCAATGGCAGGAGAGTGTAGAACGGAGTGGATCGAGTATGCTGAATTTTGAAGCAGTGCGCGCCAAGCAGATCCGCCTGGCGGAGTTGTGTGTCGGACTGGGTGTGCAGGAGCTGCGCACATTGACTGAGGAGATGATCGATACCTTTCAAGAGTTGATTGCGGGTTGCAGCGACGCAGATGTCCTCTTTCAGCCGGTCGACGCCAACGCCGACGACCGTTATGCCAGCGATGCGAGCGCGGCCAATCTGGCCTGGACACTCGGACATGTCATCGTCCATACGACTGCTTCAGCCGAGGAATCCGCTTTTTTGGCTGCCGAGCTGGCGCGCGGGGTCGAAAACCATGGGCGATCTCGGTATGAGACGCCGTGGGAGCTGGTGACGACGCTGGCCCAGTGCCAGCAGCGGCTGGAGGAGAGTCGGCGGATGCGTATGGCCAGCCTGAAGCTCTGGCCAGACCAGCCGAATCTGACGCTGACCTACGTTCCCTGGCCAAGCGCCGGAGAGATCAACTGCGTCTCCCGGTTTGTGTTGGGGCTTTTTCATGAAGCGGATCATCTGGAGCAGATCCAGTCGATTGTGCAGCAGGCGCATGCCGCACGGTGGACTGGACAGCAGCAGAACGGTCCAAGTCTCTAAGAACGACAGGGCAAAAAGAGGATCGCAGACTGCTGAAAAAGCGTCGCCTCTCTATGTAGAGGCTGCCTGCCGGGCCACGCGTCCCGCCTGCCAGGCCAGCCCAACCCCTGCCAACAGCAGCACCAGGTTGAGCACAAAAGGCAGATTTTTGTCGGCGCTGGAAAGCAGGCCTGCGATCCAGCCGAAGGGAGTGGTCAGAAGGATCACACCTACGTAGACGATCGACTGGATGCGGGCACGTTCGCCCGCATCGATCGTCAACACGATCAGTTTGTCCAACAGCGGGCTGACCGCAGCATAGGCACAAGCATCTGCCAGGACGCTCAGCGCCAGAAGCAGATACCCTTGTTCAGGGGCGATGAGCAGGAAGATCTGGCTCAAAACATAGGCGCCAAAACCAGCCACCATCGGCCACTGGAAATGCATGCGCGCCAGGACAGGCATGACAAAAAAGAAAAACCCCAGGGCTGCTGCGGATCGGACAAACGGAAAGAAAGAGAGCGTCTCTGCTGGCACGTTTAATTTTTCGGTCACAATGATCCCCCAGAAGCTGTTGTTGATCAGCCCGATAATGGCGATGATCAGCATCAAACTGGCGGTGTAGAGGGTGGCTGGGCGCTGCAGAACCTCGCGCACCACACTCTGGTATTCCCCGAGCACAGCAAAGATGCTCTGCCCGCGCGTGGCAGCCATTCGCGCCTTGCCTTGTTCCGTCTCGACGGTCATGAAGTAGGTGATCACCGCTTTGACCACAAACATTACAGCAGCAAAGAGGTAAAGCCCCTGCATGGTTGGAATCAGGCTGTAGTGTGCCACAAGCAAGCCAGCCAGCGGCACCACAAACCCAGCGGCCAGGTTGGAGATGTGGATCCAGGTGTACAGGTCGACGAGATGGTCCGGGTCGGTGTCCTCCACCATCAGACAGGACCACGAGTTCATGGTGACACGCCAGATGGCATTGATCGAGCCTGCAACGATGAACCACCAGATGTTCTGTGAAAACGCCCACAGAACTGCTGGCACCCCCCAGGCCAGAATATCGAAGAGCAACGTGGTGAGCCGACGCCCTACTTTGTCGGTGATGGCGCCACTCAACAGCGCCCAGAAGACTTGAAATCCCCAACCGATACTGAGCACCAGCCCGATGTCGCTGTCGGACAATCCCCGCGCCACCATATAGACCGAGGCGTAGGGCATGAACAAATGGTACGGAAGCCCCCACAGCGGTTCAGCGTAGACACAGCCGCGCGCGTTGCCGGTGAACCTGAACAGGGCAGTGATCAGCGAGTGGGACATGCGGAATACCAGTCACGAATACCCTGTCGCAGCGCACGGCAAGGCGGATGATTGCAGGACAATTGATGTATGAT
>JAPLGY010000161.1 GCA_026389955.1 Caldilinea sp.
GAAGCAGCCGCCACTGAGGCACCCGCCGAAGAGGCACCCGCCGCTGAGGCACCCGCCGCTGAGGCACCCGCCGCTGAGGCACCCGCCGCTGAGGCACCCGCCGCCGGTGAAGTCGCCAAGGAAGCCCCCATTCTGGCCGAGACAGTCGCCGCCGGCTCGCTCCCGCCGCTCGAAGAACGCCTGCCGGCCGTCCCCTTCGTGGTGGGCCCTGGCGTGCTGCTGAGCGCAGAGAATGTCCCGAACTGGGCGCCTGGCCAGTACGGCGGCACACTCAACACCGCCCACAGCGTCGCCGACTGGTCGCCCGACGTCTTCGTCATGCTCAACGAGCCGCTGCTCCAAGCACCTGACCTGAGCGTACAGGGCATCCAGGGCAACGTGCTGGAAAGCGTCGAGGTCAGCGACGACAACAAGGTCTTCACCTTCAAGATGCGCGCCGGGCTGAAATGGTCCGACGGCGTCCCAGTCACCACCGAAGATGTGCGCTTCACCTGGGAGAACATCTACGGCAACGAGCAGCTCTTCGCCAGCGGCGTGCCAGCCCGCTTCCGCAACGGCTACTCGCCCGAAGGCGACGCAATGACCCTCGAAATTCTCGACGACAGCTCCTTCCGGCTGACTGCCACAGAGCCCTACGGTGGGTTCCTGCGCAACATCACCATCGAAGGCTGGAACGGCTACACTGTGCTGATCAACCCCAGCCATGTGCTCAAAAAGTGGCACCCAGACTTCACCCCGATCGAAGAGATGGCCGACGAACTGGCCGCCAACAACCTGACCGACGAATGGTGGACCCTCTTCACCAGCCAGAAACGCTGTGAAAACTGGCACGTGACCGCCGACCGCTGCATCGGCTTCCCCACCCTCAACCCGTGGATCTCGGTAGCTTCTGAGACGACCGGCGTCAAGGTCTTCGACCGCAACCCCTACTACTGGAAGGTCGACACCGAAGGCAAACAGCTGCCCTACATCGACCGCATCGTCTCCGTCCAGGTCGAAGATGTCGAAATGGTCAACCAGCGGGTCCTCTCCGGCGACGTAGACTTCCTGCGCGAGAGCACAGCCCTGGTCAAAGTGCCGCTCTACAAAGAGAACGAAGCCAGCGGCGGCTTCCGCACCGTGCTGACCGACATGCACGTCGACTCCAGCATCCTCTACCTCAACCAGACCTTCGCCGACGAAACCTGGCGCAAGGTGGCCCAGGATCTGCGCTTCCGCCAGGCACTCAGCCTCGCCATCAACCGCGACGAGATCATCGAGAGCGTCTACTACACCTTCGCCGGCAAACCGCTGGTCAGCGTCGGCGAAGAATTCTCACAGTACGACGTAGATCGCGCCAACGCCCTGCTGGACGAAATGGGCCTGACCGAACGCGACGCCAATGGCATGCGCATGGTCGACGGCAATTCCTTCACCATCCTGCTCGAACACGGCGCCCATGCCCCCGACCTCAGCCCGGTGGCCGAGCTCGTGCCGTCTCTGGCTCGGATGAGTTCAACCAGCTCAAAGAAGATACCTTTGCCTGGTCACGGGCCAACCTGCCTATGATCACGATCGTCGAACAAGTCAAATACCCGATGATCGCCGCCCAAAACCTGCGCAACGTCGCCGAAGGCGGCTACGCCATCGCCTCCAACTTCGCCGGCGAACAGCTCTGGTTCGAACAGTAATTTTGTGCGCCCGACAAGGCTGGCTGGGTTTTCCCGGCCAGCCCTGTCCCTCTCACCAAAATACGGGGTGGAACTGCACCACCCCTGAGTCGGTGTGCAAAGCCGGTGTGCAAAGCCGGTGTGCAAAGTCACGGCCGCTGCCGCTCTGCACGCCCCTGCAAGGAGGTATCCCTCTGTGCTTGTCTTTATCATTCGCCGGGTCTTGCTGCTGATCCCAATCTTGCTCCTGGTCTCGTTCATCGCCTTTTTCGTGATCGAACTGCCGCCAGGTGACTGGGTGACCACCTATGTCGCCCAGCTGCGCGCCTCAGGGGTCGAACTGTCCGACGCCGAATCCCAACGGCTCACCAATATCTATGGCTTCGACCAGCCGACCTATGTGCGCTACTACAAGTGGGTCTCCGGAATCGTGACTCGCGGCGATTTTGGCTGGTCGTTCCAATGGGGCAAGCCCGCCGGCGAAGTGATCGCCGAACGGCTGCCCATCACGCTGACCATCTCACTGCTCGCACTGGTCCTCTCCTGGCTGATCGCAATCCCGATCGGCATCTACTCGGCCACCAATCAATACTCGCCGATCGACTACCTTGCAACCTTTTTGGGCTTTATCGGGCTGGCAACCCCCGGTTTCCTGCTCGCCATGATCCTGGCCTGGGCCGCCAATCAATACCTTGGCTTCTCTGCCCTCGGCCTCTACTCGACTGAATTCCTCGACAAACCCTGGAGCCTGGCCAAGGCGCTCGATATGCTCAAACATATGGTGCTGCCCCTGCTCATCATCAGCCTGGCCAGCACAGGCTCGACCATCCGCGTGCTGCGCGGCAACCTGCTCGACGAACTCAAAAAACAGTACGTCGTCACCGCACGCGCCAAAGGCCTCTCCGAACTCCAGTTGCTCTTCAAATACCCGGTCCGGCTGGCACTCAACCCGGTCTTCAGCACGATCGGCTGGCTGCTGCCCTCCATTTTTGCCGGCGAAGTGCTGATCTCCATCGTGCTGAGCGTCCCCTCGATCGGGCCGCTGCTCCAACGTGCCACGATGGCCCAGGACATGTACCTGACCGGCAGCATCGTCCTGATCCTGAGCACCCTGACGATCGTCGGCAGCTTGATCTCAGATATCTACCTGGCGTGGGCTGACCCGCGCATCCGCTATGGAGGGCTCAGCAAATGAACACGCCACTGTCCAAACCCGCTGATCACCCGCTGGGCACTTCTGATGAAGCCGAGCTCACCCTCGGCGCCGGCACCCACCGCCAGGAAGCGGCTGACGAACGTTTTTATTATGCGAACCCATGGAAGCTGATCCTGTGGCGCTTCCGCCGCCACCGCCTGGCCATGATCTCGCTCGTGCTCCTCATCCTGCTCTACCTGTCCGCCCTCTTCGCCGACTTTGTCAGCCCCTACAGCGAAACCGCACGCTTCCCCGGCTTGCAGATGATGCCCCCCAGCAAAATCCATCTCTTCCACGAAGGCACACTGCACCGCCCCTTCGTCTATGGGCTGGAACGAACCCTCGACCCCGAAACCTTCAAGTACATCTTCACAGAAGATACCACCACCCCCCACCCAATCCGCTTTTTCGTCGAAGGAGAACCCTACAAACTCTGGAATTTGTGGGAAACCAATCTCCATCTCTTCGGTACCGGCCAGGAAGAGCTCCCCGTCATGCTCTTCGGCTCGGACGAGCTGGGTCGCGATATTTTTTCACGCACGATCTTCGGCTCACGCATCTCCCTCTCAATCGGGCTGCTCGGCGTGCTGCTCAGCTTCGCCATCGGCATCCTCATCGGCGGCATCTCCGGCTATTTCGGCGGCACCGTCGACGAGTTGATCCAACGGCTGATCGATGTGATCATCTCGATCCCGCTCATCCCCTTCTGGATGGCACTCTCCGCCGCCTTGCCGCGCGACTGGACCTCCATCCAGACCTTCCTGGCCATTACGTTGATCCTGGCCGCCGTCAACTGGACCGGGCTAGCACGCGTCGTGCGCGGCAAGCTGCTGGCACTGCGCGAAGAAGATTACGCCCTGGCCGCCCAAGTCGCCGGTGCCAGCAAACCACGCATCATCTTCCGCCACCTGATGCCCGGCTTCACCAGCCACCTGATCGTCTCAATTACCCTGTCAATCCCGGTCGCCATCCTGGGCGAAACCGC
>JAPLGY010000219.1 GCA_026389955.1 Caldilinea sp.
TCAGAGGCCCGCCGAGGACAACCTGCTCGGGGCTGAGCAGATTGATCGAGTTGCCGATGGCAATGCCGATGTAGTCGGCGGCTTCGGCCAAAATTTCGACGGCCAGCGCGTCGTTTTCCTGGGCGGCCCGCAGCACGGCGATCGCGTCGATGCGCGAAATATGGCCGTTCACCTGGTCGGCCAGCAGAGAAACCCGTCCGCTTTTGAGCAGCTCGCGGGCCCGGGTCGCCAGCGCACTGGTGGAAGCCACCGTCTGCAGACAGCCCCGATTGCCACAAAAACAGATCGGCCCATCCGGGAGCACTGTGCAGTGACCGATTTCGGCGACAGCCGGACTCGCCCCTCGGTAAGAACTGCCCCTGACAATCAAGCCGCCGCTGATGCCAGCGTCCAGCGCAATATAAAAAAGGCTCTGGACATTTCGGCTGTCTCCCTGCCAGCGCTCCCCCATGGCCGCCGAAGTGCTGCGGTTGTAGATCAGCGGGAAAAAACCGGTCGCTTCCTGCACTTTGTGGCCCAACGGGTAGTCGAACAGGTTCAAATCGCTGTAGATGACCATCCGGCCGGCGTCGGTGTCGGCCACCCCTGGGACAGCGATCCCGACCCCGACCACCCGTTCGCGTCCGGCCTTTGCGATGGCCCGCTGGAGCAGCGCGCACAGCTGCTCGCAGATCAGCTCGACATTCAACGCCAGGATCTCGACTTCGTCGGCCCGCTGGACAGCGGCATTCAGGTCGGTGGTCACTACCCGCAGGCGGTGCGTGCTGAACTCGGCGCCGATCGCACAGCGGGCCTCTGGCCGCATGGCCAGACAGCGCGTCGGGCGCCCTCCCATCGAGGGCATCTGGCCGGTCTCCTCGGCAAAACCGGCTTCGATCAACCGGCGAACCTCCTTGGAAACTGTCGAGGGGCTCAGGTGCGTGATGGCCTCCAGCTGGGCGCGCGTGGCAACCTGCATCACCTGCAGCAGTTGGAGCAGGAGGATGGCGTTGGAGCCACTTTCCAGTTCGAACGAATCATTCTGCGCCATGCCGCAGAGACACCCTTTCCCCATACAGGCCCAAAAACCAGGCGTTTGCGTCGCTGTTGCCGACGCCCCTGATTGCGTTTCCGCAGATACTTTTTGCACAAAATACAACAACTGGCTACTTTTTGTACTCTATCACGCCCTTTCCGGCTTGTCAAGGGCACAAAAACGGTCAGATTTTCCGTTAAACGGAAAATCTGACCGCTGTAGGCGTCGATAGGGCGAGGATTTCTTCGTCGATAAGACGCTGCAAGAGCGCTTCTCCGATCAGCTCCATAAAGCAGCGTTGTGCGACGACGAAAGTGCCTTTGTCTGTGTGTTGAACACAAGAGCGATGTAGGCTGTGGCACACGATGCGCTGCAAGAAGACGCGCTGCATGGTCTGGAGGCGGTGATTCGCTGCCTGGCGACGGCCGGTCGGAATGTCGGCGCGGAGGAGGTGTGGGGGGCAAGCGAGTCCGTTGCGCCGGAAGGAGATGCTATGATCGCATCATTGCACAGGAAAGGTTTCAGCGGGGACGGGTGTGCCATCTCCTGTGCGGCCTTCGATCCTGGCAATCTCGGCCGCACGCAGCGGTGCGTCGGCGGCAGAGCAGCTGTCTTCCACCTGTGTCACCGTGCGACAGCCGACAATCGGCAAAACAGGAAAGGGCTGTCCCAGCAGGTAGCCCAGCACAATGGCGCTGATCGACCGGCCGGTCTCGGCAGCGAGCGCCTGCACAGCCTGGCTGCGGCGACGATTCTCAGGCGTGTCGTAGAGAAGGCGGCTGGCAGCATTCATCCCGTCCAGCGTGCCTTCGGCGGCACGCTGGAAGTAGCCGTTGGCCTGCGCGGCATAGGGCAGGGCCGGCAGGCCGCTGGCAGCGTGCAGATCGAAGAGGGCGCCCTGCATGGCGACCATTGTGGGGTCAGGCAGCGTCTCCTGCGCCACGGCGGCAAGGCTCCACAGCATCTGATCTGCGACAAAGCCGGGCCAGCCCTGGCTGTGGGCGCAGGCGTGTGCGGCGGCAATGCGTTCGGCGCGCCAATTCGAGCAGCCGTAGGCGCGAATCTTGCCGGCGCGCAGCTGATCTTGCAGCGTATCGAGAATCACGGCAACAGGCGTCTGCGGATCGTCGCGATGGAGCCAGTAGAGGTCAATCACGTCGGTCTGGAGATTGCGCAGGCTCTGATCGAGGTCAGCGACAATCGAGGCGCGATCCAGGCGCGGTCTGTGCATGGCGGTCAACTCTGGATGGGCACCCTTGGTGGCGATGACGAGGCGATCGCGCTGCCTGCGCTGTTTCAGCCAGCGGCCGATGGTCTTTTCACTGGTGCTGCGCTCGCCGGGCAGCCAGTCTGCATAGACCCTGGCTGTATCGAGAAAGGTACCGCCCTGGGCCACAAAAGCATCAAGCAGGGCGAAGGAGCGCCGCTCGTCCAGAACGCTGCCAAGCGGCACGCCGCCCAGACAAAGCAGAGAGGGGGTCAGGTCGGTCTTCGGTATTTTTATCGTCTGCATCCTCATACCCTCCTGGGAAGGTTTTCTCATTGGTTCGAGGGCGTTGGCAGACAAAGGTCACAACGGGTCAGAGATCAGGGATGGGCCAGTTGAGCGACGCGCCATATCCCGGTCGCCTGTCGAGCCATCCAACGTTGACGCTCCGCCAGACGATCCAGAGTCCACTCGCTGTTGTCTTCGGCGATCCTGCGGGTCAAATCCAATACGCTTTGCGCGTACACCGGCCGTTTTTCATCGAATGGACGATTCCCCAACTCTCGATTTGCCTTTGTTTCGAGCATCACAAAGTTTCCCAGACGGTATACAGCAGCCTCGACCTGTTCGTCGCTGAATTGTCCCCAGTTTCCGGCTGGATTTTCGGGCAGGATGTGCTCGAGGCGATATCGCGGGCTGTCAAAA
>JAPLGY010000244.1 GCA_026389955.1 Caldilinea sp.
AGCTACGTCACGGTCATGGACTCGAATGTTCAGGCGCTGATGACCGGCGAAAAGAGCATCGACGACTTCGCTGCAACAATTTGTGACGAAGCGGACAAGACGTTCCAGTAATGTCTGATGGAGTGTGGGGGGCTGGCGACATCCAATGCGCTCAATGCGCGACACATCTTGTGGTTGCCTGGCGTGTTTGTCTGATATCGATGTGGCCTGTCTCCCCACTCTCCTAATTTCTACGTGCGTGCACCAAATGGAGTCAAGGGTATGGCGGCAACGGCACAACCCATGCAGAAGCCGGTAAAAGAAGCAAACGGTTGGCTCACCGGTCTTGTGATCTGGCATATCCTGATTTTGCTAGGGGCAAGCGCCGGGGTATATGCGCTGTACACAGCACAGATCCTCCTTCCCGAGTGGGTGCGCTGGTTCAGTCTAGGTGCCCTGCTGCTAATGGTGCCGGGCAGTCTTGGCGCCATACTCTTCATCCCGCGGCGCGATCATCGCGGCCGGACGCTGTCGCTGTTGGTCAATTATATTGGCTTTCTCCTGTGTGTATTGGCCTTTTTGCAATTCATTGGGGTATTCGCCGGTTTTGATGAGTTGGCCGATCGATTTCCGCGCAGCCTGCCTTTTTTCGGCATTGCCTTTGCCGGCTACCTGATCTATGCGTTTGCCGACCGCTACGAGAACTCTCCGCGCCGCCAGCGCACGATTCAGCGAATGGGCAAAATCGTCATGCTTGCCGGCCTGTTGATGGCCCTACTTGCCCTGATCGGCTGGGAAGCGGTGCCGCAGTTTGTACAGGAGCGACTTCAGGTTCCCATATTGCTCCTGTTGGCAGGTGGTCTGCTCTTTGGCTTGATGTTCTGGGCGATGTGGCGGCGTCCGGCGGCACAGGCAATGCAGGTGAACAACGCGCGCCAGGAGGCGATTGAAGGATACCTGTTGCTGTCACCCAACTTGATTGGTTTCCTGTTGTTTCTGGCCGGCCCTCTGATGCTCTCTCTGTATACGAGTTTCACGAACTGGGATGGCTTTGGTACGCGCGACTTTATCGGCGTGGCGAACTACGCCAAACTGCTCAACCTGACCTTCGCTCCGCTAGCGGATGCCCGGCAGCCGGCCAATCAGGTCGTCGATGTCAGGGTGTATGACGAACTCTGGCGTTTTTCGCTCTTGGGGCACAGCTATCTTGTTGCGGCGGCAGACAAGCTTTTTTGGCTGGCACTGCGCAATACGTTTCTCTTCGGCATCTTGGTGGTTCCCCTTGCGGTGCTCCCGGCACTTGGGTTGGCGGCCGTCCTGAACAGCAAGCTGGCCGGGATGAAGGTCTTTCGGAGCATTTATTTCATCCCAAGTGTGGCAGCCGTCGTCGGCATCGCATTGATCTGGCAGTGGATGTATAACGCTACAGTGGGATGGATCAACTATGGTCTCCTGGTGGCAACCAACTTTTTCAACTCGATCACCGGGCTGTCGATCGTCGCTGCACAGCCACGTTGGCTTTCTGTCAGCGATACGGCGCTCTTTGCGATCGTTGTCATGGTGACCTGGCAGACGATCGGGTTCAACACCATCCTTTTCCTGGCGGGCATGCAGAATGTCCCAAAGGTTCTCTACGAAGCAGCCACCGTAGACGGTGCTGACGCCAGGCGCCAGTTTATCAGCATCACGCTGCCTTTGCTTGGCCCGACCACGGTTTTTGTACTGTCGACATCGATCATTGCGGCCTTCCAGATCTTTGAGCCGATATTCATCATGACCAACCCGGCTGGCGGACCCAACAACTCGACGCTCTCGGCAGTGCTCTATTTATACCAGAATGGCTTTCAGCGGTTTAACCAGGGCTATGCATCGGCTGTTGCCTGGCTTCTGTTTCTGATCATTTTTATCGTTACCCTGATTCAGTACCGGCGCCAGGGCAATACTTCCTACGAACTGTAGCGTGGAGGGAAGACGATGATCACTGTTCGAGGCAAAGACCCCGGCGTACAAAATACTGTGGTATCCAGACCAGAAGTCCAGCGCACCTGGCTGCACAGGCTGCGCAAGTTGGCGCTCTACGCCTTGTTGACGATCATGGCCCTTGTCATGATCTTTCCTTTTCTCGTCATGATCTTCACCTCGCTGAAGGTGCCGTCGGACACCTTTTCCTACCCGCCGCGACTTTTGCCGCAAGAACAATTGACCGTCGTCATGCCCGACATGGACGAGCCGGCTCCGCTCTTCAATATCGAGGTCGACGGGGAAAAACGGCAGCTGGCGCTGGTTCAGGACAACATTCGCATTGGGATTTATGCCGATCCCAACGCACTGGAGGTGACCTACTCGCTGCCCGTTCGCGAAGTGAAACCGACGGGTGGGTTCATGGATCAACAGACAATCACGATCGACGGCAAAGAACAGGAACTTTGGGACGTCGAAGTGAACGGCCAGGTTGTCCAGATGATCCAGACAGGGTTGACTGCGTATGGCCGATTTGTCGATCCGAACGATCCTTCTGTCGAGGTACTGGCCAATGTACGTCTCAGCGAGCCCGTCACCCGCGTGACGGCGCGCCCGCAAAACTACACAGAGGTGCTCCAGTTGAATGGGCTAGGGCGCAGCCTGACCAACACCATGCTTGTAACCATCTGTGTGGTTCTTGGCCAGTTGGTCACATCGGTGTCAGGCGGTTACGCGTTTGCGCGCTTGCGCTTTCCTGGCCGTGACGTCGTCTTCGTTCTGTACCTGGGGACGATGATGATCCCATTCGTCGTGTTAATCATGCCGCTCTACCAACTGATGGTGCAGATCGGCTGGTCGGACCGTCTTGTCGCGTTGATTCTGCCCTGGATCTTTACCGCCTACGGCACCTTTCTCATGCGCCAGTTTTTTCTCACAATCCCGCGGGAGATCGAGGAGGCGGCTCTGCTCGACGGCGCGTCGCGTCTGGAGATCCTGTGGCGTCTCTTCATTCCGGCTGCCGTGCCCGCGCTGGCGACGCTTGCCACCTTCACGTTTCTCTATGCGTGGAACAGCTTCTTCTGGCCGCTTGTGATCATCAACACTGGCAACACGGACAACCATGTTTTGACGCTCTCGCTGAACGTTCTGCGCGGCCGGGCTGCCGACAGTCCCAACCTGGTTCTGGCCGGTGCAGCTATCTCCGTCATTCCACCCATGCTGATTTTCATCCTTGCCCAGCGCTTCTTCATCGAAAGCGCGACAAGCAGTGGGGTGAAGGGATAGCCTTGCGTACGGGGGGCAGTGCCTCCAGTCCGACACCCGCCGCAGCTCCTGCAGTGACGACGACGGTGTAGCCATGCCAGAAGGTGTTATGTTTTTCGGGCAGCAGGTTGGCCGTCGCGTAGCAAGCTGCGACGTTGGGCAGAAACCAGAACGAATGCTGGAGGTAGGGCAGCAGGCGCACATCTGAATAGGGCCTGCTGCTAGTTATGCTCAATAGGGTGCGCAACTCCAGTGTAGGGCAGTTCTTGAGCGTCACCGTCACCACCACCCTCACCGGTGAGGTCAATCTCTTCTGGGGACGCATTCAAGCGGCGCTCAACGAGGCCGAGCGTTTCGATGATCGTTACCTGTTGGTCACCGCTGTTGAGCCGGTTCGACCGGAAGGCGCCAGTCTGTCACCCTATAGGCGGGTGACGCGTCAAGAGGACGCCAGCGCATCACGGCTTCACTCGATCCACTGGATAGGACCGTTCGCGCGCCGGATCGACCAGACCCTGACGCAAATTTTATCCCTTCTATTCGATTTTCAACGTGCGAAATCCAGGTTTACAAACCCTTACCCGCGGTGTCATCGGGGGCACCCGCAAGGGGTGCCCCTACAGGGTCGCCCGGTGTGCAGGCCACGGGTGTCATTGTGGGCACCCGCCTGTAGGGGCGACCCTTGCGGTCGCCCTTGTGGTCGGCCATTACTAGCAGTTTGTCGAACAGTCCTGAGGGGTGCAAGCAAGAGTTGTCAGAAAAGTTAACATAAAAATTATTGCCTGATTTCGGCATGTCATATCGCACTTTGAAGACCGCTCGACACGTAATTCAAGCGCCACTTTTGCCCATTTTGCGCAAGAATTTGCCGTTTTCTGACCCTGCAAGATGCGTAAATGCCCTGGTTTCAATCTCACTGACAACTCTTGCTTGCACCCCGTTGACAAGTGGGAGTTGACAAGGGTTCCTGCCTGTGCTATGCTAGGAAAGCAGTCTTGCACACGTGTGCACCATTTTCCTGAGCAAAGAAAAATTTTGGGCCCCTGTACGGACAGGCCATGTCTGGTGCCAGGGGAGAGCAGGGCATCCCTTCTCTCCCGACCCGAGCAGGGTCAAAGCGGTGCCTCTTTATCTTTCTGGAGGTTTCTGATGACAAGTCCGCTGTTGCAGACCGTTTCGACGACCCAGACCGACTACTGGAACGATTCCTGTTCGATCGAAGAACTGACCTACGCGATCGGGCACGGCGCTGTCGGGGCCACGACCAACCCCAACATCGTGCTCAATGTGCTCAACAAGGAGATGCATCTCTGGGAAGAGCGCATCCGGGCGATCATTTTCCAGAACCCGACCTGGTCGGAGGCAGAGGTGGCCTGGAAGCTGATCGAAGAGATGGCGGTGCGCGGGGCTGGCCTGCTGCAGCCGACCTTTGAGCGCAGCAGCGGCACCAAGGGAAGGTTGTCGATCCAGACCAACCCGATGTTTTACCGCAACAGCGAGGCGATCGTGGCGCAGGCGCGCCATTTTGCTACGTTGGCGCCCAATATGCAGGTCAAAATACCGGCTACGTGGGCAGGGGTGAAGGCTGTGGAAGAGGCCACCTACCACGGGGTCAACGTCAACGCGACCGTCAGCTTCACGGTGCCCCAGGCGGTGGCGGTGGCCCAGGCAGTCGAGCGCGGCCTCAACCGTCGCGCGGCCGAGGGCAAAGACATCAGCGGGATGCGCCCGGTCTGCACGATCATGATCGGCCGCACCGACGACTGGATCAAGATGGTGGTCAAGCGGGATGGACTCGACGTCGACCCAGCCTATCTGGAGTGGGCTGGGATCGCTGTGTTCAAGAATGCCTACCGTATCTGGCAAGAGCGGGGGTATCGCACGCGCCTGCTGGCTGCTGCCTACCGCCATCTTGGCCACTGGTCTGAACTGATCGGCGGCGACATTGTGCTGACGATCCCCTACGAGTGGCAGCTCAAGATCAACAGCTCAACCATTCCAGTGGTGGAGCGCATGCACTACCCGGTGGAGAGCCAGATCGTCGACACGCTGTACAGCCGGGTTGCCGATTTTCGGCGGGCGTACGACGCGGACGGCATGGTGCCGATGGCGTTTGATGTCTACGGGGCGACAGTGCGCACGCTGCGCACCTTTATTGCGGCTGCCCACGATCTGATGGGGGTGGTGCGTGAGTTTATGTTGCCCAACCCGGACGTCAAGTAAGCGGTCGTTGAACGTGTTGGAGAGGATGTGGGCAATGCGACAGTATACGGCTGAAACCCTGGTGGTTCATCCGGGCAACGCTTCCGACCCGGACGTGATTGTCGAGGTCACGCCGGCCGCTGCTGGTTGGGAGACGATTTCTTTTCAGGCGCGGCGTCTGCGGGCGGGGCAGCGCTGGTCTTTTGGGTGTGGGGCGCACGAACTGGCGCTGGTCATGCTGGGGGGGGTGGTCGATGTGGCCTCCAGCTGCGGCAGCTGGCAGGGGGTGGGGGGGCGGGCAAATGTCTTTAGCGGCCTGCCCCATGCGCTCTATCTGCCTCCCCACACCGACCTGACCGTGACTGCGGTGACCGAGTGCGAATTTGCGGTGACCTGGGTGGCTTCCTCTGCAGCGCATGCGCCGCTGCTGGTGACCCCGGGGGAGGTGACCGTCGAAATTCGTGGGGGAGACCACGCCACGCGCCAGATCAACCAGATCATGCCGCCGGGTTTTCCGTGTGAACGGCTGGTGCTGGTGGAGGTCTACACGCCTGGCGGCAACTGGTCGAGTTATCCGCCGCACAAGCACGATGTGCATGTGGCAGGGGCTGCCGGCGAGCTGGTCCAGGCGGATCTGGACGAGACCTACTACTACAAAATAGACCGGCCCGAGGGCTACGCCATCCAGCGGGTCTACACCGACGCCGACTCGCCGCTGCACCGAGCAGGGTTTCCGATCGACGCCGCTGTGATTGCGCGCAACGATGCGGTCGTGCTGATCCCGGAAGGCTACCATCCGGTCTCCAGCCCTGTCGGCTACACCACCTACTATCTCAACGTATTGGCGGGCAGCGCCCAGAGCCTGGCTGCCCAGGACGACCCGGCCTTTGGCTGGGTCAAGCACTCCTATCGCAGCCTGGACCCACGGGTGCCGGTCTACGACATCAGCGCAGCGCGCGGGATCCAGTAAAGATCGCCGTTTGTAGAAGGAGCTTTGGTACGTGACTACGTTCTCCACGGTGCGCCTGACCATGGCGCAGGCCCTGATCCGGTTTCTCAAAAATCAGGTTGTCGAGCACGACGGGGTGGAAACGCCCTTTTTTGCGGGCGCCTTCGGTATTTTTGGCCACGGCTGTGTGGCTGGGGTGGGGGAGGCGCTGCTGACCAACCCTGACTTTCGTTACTACCAAGTGCGCAACGAGCAAGGGGCGGTGCATGCAGCCACAGCCTATGCCAAGGTCAAAAACCGATTGCAGACCTTTGCCTGTGTGACCTCGATCGGGCCGGGGGCGACCAACATGATCACCGGCGCTGCGACGGCGACGATCAACCGGCTGCCGGTGCTGCTGCTGCCCGGCGACATCTTTGCCAGGCGCAATGTGGCCCCGGTGCTGCAGCAGCTGGAATCGGCGCAGAGCCAGGATTTTTCGGTCAACGACTGTTTCAAGCCGGTCAGCCGCTACTGGGATCGCATCAACCGGCCCGACCAGCTGCTGACGGCGCTGCCGGAGGCGATGCGGGTGTTGACCAGCCCCAGCGAGACGGGGGCGGTGACCTTGGCGCTGCCGCAGGATGTGCAGACCGAAGCCTACGACTACCCGGTCGAGCTGTTCCGCCGCCGGGTTTGGCACATCCTGCGCAGCCGGGCTGACCGCAGCGCTTTGCAGCGGGCTGCGCAGCTGATTCGTGCGTCTCGACAGCCGATGATCGTGGCGGGGGGGGGCGTGATCTACGCCGGGGCGACCGAATCGTTGGCGGCTCTGGTCGAAGCGACCGGGATTCCGGTTGGGGAGACGATGGCGGGCAAGGGCAGCCTGCGCTGGGACAACCCGCTCAACCTTGGGGCGATCGGCGCGACGGGCACGCTGGCGGCCAACCGGATCGCCCGCGACGCCGACCTGGTGATCGGGGTAGGCACCCGCTACAGTGACTTTACCACTGCGTCCAAGACTGCGTGGCAGAACCCTGCTGTGCGTTTTGTCAACATCAACGTGACCGAATTCGACGCTGGCAAGCACAATGGGGTGGCGGTCGTCGGCGACGCGCGCGAGACGCTGGTCGAACTGCAGGACCTGCTGGCTGGGTACAGCGTAGACCCGGGCTACCGGGCCGAAGCCCGGCGGCTGCACGACAGCTGGGACGCCGAGGTGCAGCGGATCTACGACATCCGGCTCAGCCCGCTGCCCAGCCAGGGAGAGCTGATCGGGGTAATCAACGAGTTGTCGGGCCCGGATGCGATTTTGATCAATGCGGCGGGTTCGATGCCGGGGGATCTGCACAAGCTGTGGCGGGCGACGCACCCCAAAAATTTTCATCTCGAATACGGCAACAGCTGTATGGGGTACGAGATTGCCGGGGGGGTGGGGGCCAAGCTGGCGGCGCCGGAGCGCGAGGTCTATGTGATTGTCGGCGACGGCACCTGGCTGATGCTCTCCTCGGAGCTGGTGACTGCGGTGCAGGAAGGGATCAAGCTGATCGTGTTGTTGTGGGACAACAGCGGCTTCAAGAGCATCGGTTCGCTCAGCCGTTCGTTGGGGTTGGATGGGTTTGGCACCCGTTTTATCGAGCCCAAGGCGGGTCTGCTGGTGGGGGACTCGGCGGGCGACGATGTCAAGCCGCTGGCCATCGACTATGCCATGAACGCACGCAGTCTGGGGGCTGACGTGATCGAATGTGTGACGCGCGAAGACTATGTGGCGGCTTTGCAGATGGCCAGGAGAGCGCAGCGCACGACGGTGGTTGTGATCCGCAACGACCGGCTGCACGGTGTGCCCGGCTACGAGAGTTGGTGGGATGTGCCGGTGCCGGAAGTCAGCGAACTGCAGTCGGTGCAGGCGGTTCGCGAGGAGTACGGCGAAATGCGGGCTCGCGAGCGGCACTTTTTGGGCTGAGGAGAGGCTTTCGGAGAACAGGAAGAAGGAAGCGTGCATGGCTGAGCAACTGTTGAACTATATCAACGGAGAATGGCGTCGGTCGGCGGCCGACCGTTTTTTGGAGGTTCCCAACCCGGCGACGGCCGAAGTGCTGGCGACAGTTCCCCTTTCGTCGGCCAGCGAGGTCGACGAAGCGGCTCGGCTGGCGTTGGCGGCGTTTCCGGCCTGGCGGCGCACGCCGGCGACGGCCCGTATCCAGCATCTGTTCAAGCTCAAGGTGTTGATGGAAGAGCACTTTGAGGAGCTGTCGCGGTCGATCACGCTGGAAAACGGCAAGGTGCTCGACGACGCGCGCGGGGAGATGCGGCGGGCGATCGAGAATGTGGAGGTGGCCTGCGGGATTCCGACGATGATGATGGGGGATTTTGCCGAGGATGTGGCGCGCGGGGTGGACGAGTACATGATTCGCCAGCCGGTCGGTGTGGCTGCGCTGATCTGTCCGTTCAACTTTCCGGGGATGATTCCATTCTGGTATCTGCCCTATGCGTTGGCGACGGGCAACACTGTGATTGTCAAGCCGTCGGAGCGGTGTCCGATCACCTTACAAAAAGCCTTTCGGCTGCTGGAGCAGGTCGGCTTTCCCAAAGGGGTCGTCAACCTGGTCAACGGCGGGGCCGACACGGTCAACGCGCTGCTCGACCATCCGGCGATTTCGGCGGTGACCTTTGTCGGGTCGACGGCGGTGGCGCGGCACATCTATGCGCGTGCCTCGGCCAACGGCAAGCGGGTGCAGGCCCAGGGTGGGGCCAAGAACCCGGTGATTTTGCTGCCCGACGCCGATGTGGCGTTGACCACCAGCATTGTGACGGACAGTGCGTTTGGCAACGCGGGCCAGCGCTGTCTGGCTGCTTCGCTGGCGATCACGGTGGGGGAGGCCGACAAAATTTTTGTGCCGGCGCTGGCAGAAGCGGCGGCGGCGCGTCTGGTCGGCAACGGCCTGGAGCGCGGTGTGCAGATGGGGCCGGTGATCACGCCGCAGAGCAAAGCCCGGATCGAGGGGCTGATCCAGCAGGGATTGGACGAAGGGGGGGAG
>JAPLGY010000098.1 GCA_026389955.1 Caldilinea sp.
CAGCCTGGCGCATCGGTTGACAGCGCTGGCGGAGCGCATGGCGCATCACCTGACGCTCGACCTGGCACGGATCGAAGAATACTACAACGAATTGGGGGCCGACCTGCGCAAACGCCAGGCCCGCGCCGACCCGGCAGAGCTGGCGCGCCACCAAGAGTTTGAAGACAAGCTGGCCATGCTCAAGACGGAACAGCGCACCAAGGCCGATGATGTGCGCGGACGTTACGGGCTGCGCGTCGAACTGGCGCTGGTCAACACCTTGCTCATTGCCCAGCCCAAAGTAACGCTTCCTGTGAGCATCAGCAACCGCACGACCTCGATCCAACGGACAATCGTCTGGGATCCGTTGATGCATCGCCTGGAAATGCTGGTGTGCGACGTCTGTGGGCAGCCAAGTGAGAGCTTACAGCTCTGCAGCGGCGGCCATCTGGTCCACGAGGCGTGCCTGGCCCCCCAGTGCATCGACTGCAAACGTGTTTTCTGCCAGCATTGTGCTGCTGCTATCAAAGACTGTGCGGTCTGCGGTCGCCCTGTCTGCCGCCACAGTTTAATCGACTGCCCAACCTGCGGTCGAGGCACCTGTCGCGAGCACCAGGGGCTTTGCCATGCGGTTGACGGCCAGCCAGCAGCACCGCCCGCCAGGCCAGCAGCGATCGGCGTGCGTATCGACGTACAGATCTACGAACACAAACCTGTGCTTTCGGCCTTTGTCATGCGGTCGACAAAAGGGGTGCTGGCGACACGTATCATCGAACTGACGCCGCAGGGGATCTATGTCCTCTGCCAGTGCGAAAAAACACCCTGCCCGGTACACGGATACTATTATCGGCCGGCGCCGCTCAGCCAGATCGACGAACAGATCGGCCAGATGCTGCTCAATTTACAGAAAGAATATCTGGTGCCGGACAGGAAGGTCCATTATTACGCTGTTGACGGCAAAGGGGAGATACGCGAGCTGCGCACGTTGGCGCTCCCCGCCCCCTGGCATGACCCGGTGCGGCTGTTGGAGGCGACCCAGGGGTTTGCCAGACTCTGAGCGGATCTTGTTTGTGGTGGCCCAGCCGCTGTCAGCGCTGGGCCACCACAAACAAATTGAGATTGCCTTCTTTGCCGTCCGCGCGGAAGGTAGTGGAGAGGTGCAGCTGGCAGGCAGCCAAAAGCCGTTCGACCTCAGCCAGATCCAGATGATGGACGTAGCGCAGCGCGTGCGTTCCTTGCTCCCAGGGCAGCACTGCGTCGCCCGGCTCCACATCCTGGCCATTCAGCCCGACCGTGCTCCAATCTACGGTGCGTGCTGCCAGCCGCTCGCTGCTCAGGAACTGCCAGGTCGAAAGAGCCAGCAGTCCTCTGGGGGCGAGCAGCCCAGCCAGCTGCGCTGTCACCTGCTGGCGCAGCGCTTCGCCGGGCAGGTGGTGGAGCACAGCCAGTGCCACCACGACGTCGTAGCCCCCTGGGTCGAGCCTGCTGTCCCAGCCTGGATCGGTCAGATCGGCCTGCACAAATTGGCAGCGCAGGTCCGGCAGCGCTTTGGTCTGGGCCGCTGCCAGGTCGAGCAACTGTCTGTCGGCGTCGAGTCCGGTGTAGCTGCCTTTGATTTCTCGGGCAACCAGAGCACGTGCGAAACGTCCGTTGCCACAGCCGGCATCCAAGAGACGAATCGGTTGCGGCAGCTGTTCGTGCAGCCGCTGTGCCAGCGCCAGCATGCCGACGGGGAGCCCCTGGCGGGTGCGGTCGAACTCTGCAGCGACCGTTCGATAGAATTCTTGATTCATCTTCAACAGCTGTTTTTGTACCGAGGGTCGCACGAACATTGCTCCTTCTCACTGTGGTATACTGGGGTTCGAGGCTGCTCTCTCCTGCCGTTCTCCGGGCATCCTGCATCCGACGAAGAGAACCTGCGGCAGAGCGATCTGAACGCTAGACAGCTATTGTGGGGCTAGACGGGTGAAATCATGAAACGTATCCTCAGCCGGACAGAAATTCCTGCTGATGTGTTGGAAAAAGTCGAGGCCTGGCAGGCCAAACGGCGGGACTTTGACCCTGCGCGCGAGGCAGCTACGCTCTATGCCATCTTTCAGGAGGTGCAGGCCATTCCTGAGGAAGAGTGGCAGTCTCCCAAGAGCCTGCAGACCATCTTGCTGCGCTATCCTCGACAAGGAAAGGGGCTGTATTCCAAAGCCAGCCTGATCGCTGGCTATCGCCATCTGGTGGCAGAGGGGGATCTGGCGGTGGACCCGTTGGTCGAGCAGCGCATTCGGATGAAGCCGATGCGCACCCAGAGTGGGGTCGCCCCGGTCACCGTGCTGACTGCGCCTGCTGGCTGCCCGGGCAAGTGTATTTTTTGCCCCGACGACTGGCGTATGCCCAAAAGCTATCTCTACGACGAGCCGGGCTGTCAGCGCGCCGAGCGCGATGGATTTGACCCTTTTCAACAGACATTGGGGCGGATCCAGTCCTTCGAGAGCATCGGCCATGACGCCAGCAAGGTGGAGCTGCTGATTTTGGGGGGAACTTGGAGTGCCTACAGCCGTGACTATCGAGAATGGTTTGTCCAGCGGTGTTTTGACGCCATGAATGCCGCCGGGGAGCCAGCGCAGGCACCTTCTTCTTCGCTGGTCGCCGCCCAGTCGGCCAACGTGACCGCCAGCCACCGCAACGTCGGCCTGGTGATAGAAACCCGGCCCGACTGGATTACCCCCGAAGAGATCGTCCATCTACGCATGTTGGGGGTGACCAAGGTGCAGATCGGGGTACAGAGCCTCGACGACGAAATCTTGGCTCTCAACCGGCGCGGCCACGACGTCTCCGCCGTGCGCCGTGCGTTGGGGTTGCTGCGCACGGCCGGTTTCAAGCTGCACCTGCACTGGATGCCCAATCTCTACGGGGCCACGCCGGCCAAAGATCGTGTCGATTTTGCACGTTTTTTTGAGGACCCCGCCATTCGTCCCGACGAGCTCAAAATCTATCCCTGCTCGCTGATCGCTGACACCGAGCTTTACGCACACTATCTGGCCGGCCGTTATCTTCCCTACAGCGAAACGGAGCTGGTCGAGTTGCTGGCCGACGTCAAACCGACGATCCCCCCCTACACCCGGATCAACCGACTTTTTCGAGATATCCCTGCCCACCATATTCAGGCGGGCGTCAAGCTGAGCAATCTGCGTCAGGTTGTCCACGAAGAGCTGGCGCGTCGGGGCCAGCGCTGCGGCTGTATTCGCTGCCGCGAGATCCGTCGGCGTGCGGTGCGGCTCGACCAGCTCGAGCTGCAGGTGCACCGTTACGCCACGGATCTGACCGACGAATACTTTCTGCAGTTCGTCACCAACGACCACCATGCCGAGCCCGGGCTGGTTGCCGGGTTTTTGCGCCTGAGCCTGCCACACCACGAACAGGCGGGCAGCCGTGCTTTTTTGTCTGAGATTGCCGGCCATGCGCTGGTTCGGGAGGTACACGTTTACGGCCCGGCGTTGAGCATCGGCGCTGAGAGCGGTGGTCAGGCACAACATGCTGGCCTGGGCACCCAGCTGCTCGAAGCCGCACGCCACATCAGCCGCACGGCGGGCTTTCAACGACTCAGTGTGATCGCCGCGACCGGCACCCAGGGGTATTATGCCAGCCGCGGCTTTGTACGTGGGGAGCTGTACATGAGCGCCGACCTGTAACAGCCTCTGCCAGCTGTAGGCGTGGGAAGCTGCCGCGGCGCTGCAGTTCGCTCATCCTGCGGGCGGCAGCCAGTTCTGGTCGCGCAAGAAACTGGTCAGGCCCGGGATCTCAAAACGCCGCCCGCGGTAGGCCTGATACCCAAAGTAAAGCATCAGCCAGATCCCAGCCAGAAAGTAGAGCGGTGTCAGACAGAAAAGTGCAAAGGCACCGACCAGCCACCCGAGGATCGGAATGATCTGCAAGATTCCGACAGCAACGCTGGCAGACAGAAAAATCAGCCAAAAGAGCACCACCAACGCCAGGCTCTGGACTGCATGGTACCGTTGAAAGGGCCGTTTCCGGCTGCTTTCACTCAACAACACGATCAGCGGCATGACAACTGGCAACAGCAGTTGGGTCACATAACTCAACATTGCGATCAGCCGATCGTCGCTGTTGGCCGTCCCATCTGCTGTTGCATTCTCAAAAACGGTTCCCGGGCGGAAAGCCTCGCCTGGATCGCCTGTCATTTTGTTCGCTCCTTCCCGCCGCGGCGGGATCTGTCACAACTCTGTCGTTTGAACCCTGGCCTTTGTTACGCCAGTCACGCAACACTACGCACGACGCGCGCAGAAGTTGCAACGCTGGCGGCAGCAGCTCTTCCAGTGGTATACTTTTTCAGATGAAACTACCTGCTCGCATTGTTTTTATGGGCACGCCCGACTTTGCAGTTCCGAGTTTGCAGGCCTTGCTCGACAGCGGCAGCAGGGGTTGGCAGGTGGTCGCGGTTGCAACCCAGCCAGACCGACCTGCTGGCCGCGGCCAGCG
>JAPLGY010000368.1 GCA_026389955.1 Caldilinea sp.
GCATTGTCTGACACTCCTTTGTCTTCGACAGAGACCAGTACACCCTCTCTTCATATTCTGACTGGCCTGGCTGGTCTTGTCAAGACTGTCAGCTTTTTGGGTCAACTCAACTCCCACCAACTCTCCCCCTGCCACTGGGGACAACGGCAGGAGCCGTCTCTGCCGCTCGGTCTCGCTACAGAGGCGGCGGGCCCGTGCTGGAACGCACCACCAGCTCGTTGGCCAGGCTGGTATTGTGCACCGCCTGCCCCTCCAGAAGATCGAGCAACATCTGCATGGCCAGCTCTCCCAGCCTGAGCTTGGGCTGGTGAACTGTGGTCAGAGGAGGGGTCACATAGCGGGCAATGTCGACATCATCGTAGCCGACCACGCTCATCTGCTCTGGCACCACAATGCCCAGCTCGCGGCAGGCCATCAGCGCCCCGACCGCAATCAGGTCGTTGTAACAGAAGACAGCAGTCACATCGCTGCCCAACAGCGCCGGCAGCAGCGCCTGCCCATCCACCACATCGTCCGAACGGGGGTTGTTCAGAATCGGGGCCACCCGCACCCACTGCGCGTTGACCGCCACCCCTGCCGCCGAAAGGGTGTCACAGTACCCGGCAAAACGGCGGCGGTTGGACTGCCAACGGTTGCCGACCCCCAGATAGCCGATCCGGCGGTGCCCGAGCGACAGCAGATGCTCCACCGCCAGCCGGGCCCCGGCGTAGTCGTCGGCGTCGACCGAAAGCAGCCGATCCGCTTCAGAGTCAGCCTGCTGGTTGATCATCACGGTCGGCATCTTGATCTGGGTCAGCCGCTGCACGTAGGCCCCCCGCATCTGCGCGGTGGCGCTGATCACACCGTCGACACGGCGCCGCTGAAAGGTCTCGATGATCTCCAGCTCGCGCTCCGGGTCGTTGTACGAAACACTCAAAAGCAGGCTGATCCGGTTGGCCTGCGCAATCTCTTCGATGCCCCGCACCACCCGGCCGGCAAAGGGGTCGGCGATCGAAGAGATGACCAGCCCCACGGTGTGGGTGCGCTGCCCCTTCAGACTCTGGGCCACCGCATTCGGGATATAGCCCATCTTCTGCGCCAGTTGCTGAACCCGCAGCCGGACCTCCGGGCGGATCAGGTCGCTGTTGTGCAGGGCACGTGAGACCGTCGAGTGGGAAACCCCGGCGGCCTCGGCGATGTCCTGGATCGAAACAGGACGGCGGGCAGAAGTGCGTTTCGGTCTATCAGGTATTCCCACGATCCCCTCGGCTCGAACAACACGCCTCTTTGCACACGTGTGCACCATCGTGCAAAAGTATAGTGCAGAGCCTTCTCGCTGTCAACCACAAGCTGAACCTCGCTACCAGATGAATCTTCCCTGGGCGCGAAAACGGGCAAAAATCGAGATCGGCAAATAGGCGGAGACAATCCAATGGGGGGCATCGACCACTTCGCTGATCTTGAGATCGACGGCCGCCCCGCACAGGCTGTACGCCTGCTCCGGGCTCATCGCATGCTCAGAAGTCAGATAGTCGATCTGGTAGCGGATGGCGTTCTGGCTGTTGGTGAACAGGTCCGGGCCATGGGCGGTCGTGACAAAATAGCCCAGTTCGTCTGCCACCGTCAGCCGCTGATGCGGGGCTGTCACAAAACGCAGTTCCCGGATCGAACGCCCTTTGTGCAGTTGAAACCGCAAGGTCACCGTCATCGGCGTCTCGATCCCAGTCCCGTTGACCTCTCCGTCCCCTTGTGCGGCGTGGCAGTCTCCGCAGGAAAACAGGGCGCCCGCCACATGGACGGGAAAAAAGACACGGGTGCCTGGCGTCAGATGGCGGATGTCGATGTTGCCCCCGTTGGTGCGCGGCGGGGTGGTGTTCAAACGGCCGCTCTCTTGGGGCCCTACCCCCATGACGCCGCAAAAAGGTTCAAACGGAATCCGAATATCGTCCCGAAAAATACATTCCCGGCCCACCAGCTGGTAATGGTGCAGATAGGGGTGCAAGAAATCGTCTGACAACAAGCCAAATCCAGGGATCACGCCGTTCCATCCCCACCCCTTGTGCTGCAGATCCAGAATTTCGACTTCCAGCGTATCGCCCGGCTCGGCCCCCTCGACAAAGACCGGCCCTGTCAGCGGGTGGATCGGGTCAAAAGAGAGGGCGCTCATCTCTGCAACGGTCGATTGTGGGGTGATCTGATTGGCAGAGGCCTCCAGGGTTTCAAAGACCACCGTCTCCCCGGGCGCAATCGCAAGGCGGGGGGGGAGCGTCTGGTCCCAGAAGGCATGGGGCTGTGTGTCGTCCAGGTAGTGTGTAGCCATGTCTGTTTCCTTTCGATCAACGGCTCAGGCGAATACGTGGGTCGACCAGCGACTGCACCAGGTCGACCAGGATACCACTCAACACCACGATCAGCGCGGTCACGCTGACCGTACCGAGAATCAGCGGCACATCGACCGTTTGAATTGCTTCTACGGCCAGCCGCCCCAGCCCCGGCCAGGCAAAGACTTGTTCGACCAGAACCACCCCCCCGATAAACCAGGGAATATCCATCCCTGCCATCGTGATAATCGGGTTGAGGGCATTGGGCAGCAGATGGCGCCAAAGCACCAGGTGTCGGCTCTGCCCTTTGGCATGGGCTGTCCGCACATAGTCTGCAGCCAGCACCTCGAGGGTGCTCGACCGCATGATGCGGGCATACCAGGCAGCGCCCCCCAGCCCGGCAGTCAGGGCCGGCAGCACGATGCTGGTGGGATGTTCGACGCCGCCCAGCGGAAAAATCGGGATCTGAAACGCAAACCAGTAAAGCAGCATGAGCCCCAGCCAGAAAGGGGGTGCAGAAACGCCGAGCAGAGCCACCAACATCCCCAGCCGGTCGGGCAGGCGGCCGCGCGCCAGCGCAGAAGCCAACCCGATCGGCAGCCCCAGCGCCAGCTCCACAAAAATTCCGCTCACGATCAGCATCGCCGTATAGGGCAGCCGACTGAGGATCAACTCCAGCACCGGGGTCTGCTTGCGGTACGAAAACCCCAGATCCCCCTGCACCAGCTTGCCCAGATAATTGGTGTACTGCTGCCAGAGGGGCAGATCCAGCCCCAGCTCACGGCGGATGCGGTCCACCGTTTCGACTGTCGCGCTGGGGCCGGCGTACATGCGCGCCGGGTCTGCCGGCAGGTAATAGATGAGGACAAAGGTGATGATTGAAATCCCCAAAAGGACAGGCAGCGTCAAAACAAGACGGCGGGCCAGATAACGCCACATACAACCTAATCTCTTCCACGCTGGATCGGGTCCAGCGCATCGCGCAGCCCGTCCCCCAGCAGATTGAACGCCAGGACGGTCAGCATGATTGCCACACCTGGGGCAACGACCAGCCACGGCGCGGTGCGGTAGTAGGCCTGCCCCTGCTGGATCATCCCGCCCCAGGAAGGCACCGGAGGCTGCACCCCGATCCCAAGATAGCTCAGGCTGGCTTCCAGCATCACATTGGTGGCGATCCCCAAGGTCCCCCAGACGATCACGGTCGGCAGCAGATGGGGCAGAATATGGGCGAGCAGAATACGCCGCCGGGGGGTGCCGAGGGCACGCGCAGCGGTCACAAACTCTCTCTCCCGCAGAATCAACACCTGGCCGTAGATGACGCGCGCGATCCAGGTCCAATAGACCAGGCCGATGACCGCAATGATGATCCCCATCGAGGGCTTGAGAATGGCCACCAAGGCCATCGCCAGCAGCAGGGTTGGGAACGCCATCATCATGTCGGTCACCCGCATGAGCAGGGTCTCGACCCAGCCCCCCCAGTATCCGGCGGTCGCGCCCAGCAGGGTGCCGATCGCGACCGTCAGCAGATTGGCCAGCACGCCGACGGTCAGGCTGACGCGGGCACCGTGCAGCAGGCGGCTGAAAAGATCGCGGCCAACCGCGTCGGTGCCGAGCAGAAAGCGCAGGCTGCCCTCCGGCAGTGTGCTGGGCAGCGGCTGCCCGGCCGGGGTCAGGCCATCTCGAAACTGCTCTGCCGGGTCATACGGGGCCAGCCAAGGGGCTGCCAGGGCCAACAAGGCGAGGATGGCCACCAGCGCCAGGCCAGCAACCGCAGCCCGGTCGCGGCGCAGCCGCCGCCAGACCGACGGCCAGTAGGCCATTGGGGTGGCGCCCACCCCGACAGAAGACAGAGCGGGTGCACCCACGTACTACGGCTCCATCCACATCGTCTCGTAGATAAACCCATGCTCCGGGTGGGTCAGCAGCGGCTGGCCGTGCAATTTCTCCGAGTGAGCGACGTTGTACTGGTCAGCAATGACAGGGACCCAGACCGCCGCATCCATGAGCGTTCGGAAAAATGGTTTGTAGGCTTCGAGGCGCGCTGCCCGATCGGTCATTGCCAGCAGCGCTTTGCTCTGGGCATGCAGCTCTTCGTCGCAGTAACGCGACCAGTTCCACCCACCCGGGACATTGGCGTCGCATCCCAGGATCGGCGCATAGAAGTTGTCCGGGTCGGGGTAATCCTGTGTCCAGGCCAGGCCGCCCGACCAGGTCAGCGGGTTGAGCCCGTTGCCGGCGTTCTCGATCACATTCGGCGCAGCCAATGTTTCGATCGTGAGCTGGATGCCGACATTGGCCAGATCTTGCTGGAACGATTCGCACAGTTTGGGCTGTGGATCGACTGCAATGCACTGGATTGTGGTCTCAAACCCGTCGGCGAAGCCGGCCTCGGCCAGCAGCGCCTTGGCCTTTTCCGGGTCGAACGCATACCCTTCATAGGTATCGTCGTGGCCTGGCATAAGCGCAGGCAGAATCTGGTTGGCGACAGATGCACGCCCGTTCAAGAGCTGGACGATGCGCTCTTTGTCGATCGCATGGTTGAGCGCCTGGCGCACCTTGACATTGTCGAAGGGTGGGGTTGTGGTGTTGATGGCAATATAGGTCGTGTTGACTTTCGGCTGCACTTCGATGCGGCCCGCCCAGGCTGGGTCGGCGGTAATTCGGGTCCACTCGGCGCCGGGCGGTGGGTCGCCCATCAGGTGGATATCTCCTTTTTCCAGCTGGAGGACGGCGACGCTGGGCTCGACGCCGACGCGGATCGTCACTTTGTCAAGCATAGGCCGCCCCGGCTGAAAATAGGCAGGGTTGCGCTCAAAGACCAGATACTCGCCCGACTTCCATTCGACGAGGGTGAAGGGGCCAGTGCCCACTGGCTGGCGGCCAAAGTCCTGGCCGGCGGCCTCGACCGCTTCCTGGGGAACCAGAAAGGCAAAATTGAGCGCCATTTTGTTCAAAAAGGTGGCATCCGGCGCAGTCAAAGTAAACGCGACAGTCTGCGCATCCAGGGCCTGGATCCCTTCTACGGTGGTTGCACTGCCGTCGATAAACGCCTGCGCCCCTTGAATTCCGACATAAAACCCTGCACCCGGGCTGGCTGTCGCCGGGTTCAACACACGCGTCAGCGTATAGACCACATCGTCGGCGGTTACCTCGCGGCCGTTGGAGAATTTGACACCCGGTCGAATTTTGAAGGTGTACACCAGCCCATCTTCAGAGACAGTCGGCATTTCAGCGGCAATGCGCGGCTCAAGCGTCGTGCCGCTGTCGTAGCCGAGCAGGCCATCAAAGACCATTTTGATCGTCGGCCAGTTGGTCCAATCGTACCCGATCGCAGGGTCGAGGGTCGCCAAATCATCTTTGTAGGCCACAACAATTTCACCGCCAGACTGCGGTGTCAGCGCCTCTGCTGGAGCCTCCGCCGGGGCCTCCGCCGGGGCCTCCGCTGCCGGTGGTGCCGGTGCACCGCAGGCGCTGATCCAGAACATCATCATCAGGAGCCAGCTGACAATCGCTTTTTTCTGCATCGGTCCATTTCTCCTTGCGTGCTGTTGGGTGGGTTGGAGGGATCAGGCAAGGACAACGTGCTCAGGTGGGACGCACGTCTTCTTGTATCCTGACAGAATTACAATAAAAATTGTATAAGATGGCGGATCGGCGCGTCAAGCACAATATTGCACAGACACCGTTGCACGGTTGCAGTGCAAATTGTATAGGATGGTGGAACAGTCTGTCAAGTGTCCCCAAAATTCTCAGGACTGTTCGACAAACTGCTAGTAATGGCCGACCGCAAGGGTCGCCCCTACAGGTGCGTGCCCAGGATGAGACCCATGACCGATCGTACGGGCGATCACACGGGCGACCCTGTAGGGGCACCCCTTGCGGGTGCCCCCAATGACACTGCGGGTAAGGGTTTGTAAAAGCACGGGCGACCACAATCCCACGGGCGACCGCAAGGGTCGCCCCTACAGGCGG
>JAPLGY010000304.1 GCA_026389955.1 Caldilinea sp.
GGTCCGCTACCTGCTTCCCAAACGCCGCAATCGGACCAATCCACGCGTCGTCAAACGTAAAATGTCAAAGTTCCACCTCAAACGGCCTGAACACGCTCGCTCTCCGAAGCCAACAATACCGTTTCGCGAGGCGGTAGTCCTTATTTGAAAGGTCTTGCTTCTAGCGCTGCATCACCGGCAGGTAGAGGGTGAAGGTGAGTGCCTGGGCACCGACGAAATGCTGTCGTGTTACATAGCGCTGCGTCACCGGCAGGTAGAGGGTGAAGGTGAGTGCCGGAAGCGCCTGCTGGGCTGCGGGCTGGCTGCTGGCAGAGGCTGCTGGCGCTGTCGGCAAAGGCTTGTTGTTGGCTGGCTGGCGTGCCGCTTCCAGCGGGGCGCCCTCCAAGGTAAGCTGGTACAAACTTTCGAGATAGCCGTGCACCTCGAGCTGGTAGCTGCCGCTTTGGATCAGTGCAAGGGTTTCAGTGACAGTTCCATCCGCATTGCGGTAGTCGACCAGCTGCCCCTGGACGTCCCAGACATACAGGTCGGCGTCGCCTGCGTGCGTGGCCAGGCTGGCGGTCAGGCGCTGGCCCGGTTGCAGATCCAGACGGTAGAGATGCACCTGGCCTGCCTGGATCGGCTCTTCAGGGCGCAGATAATTGGTCGTTACACTGGCTGCGGTCTGGCTGATGTTGCCGGCAAAATCAGCCACCCAGACTTGCAGCGCGCGCACGCCCCCAACCGGGCTGAAGACAAAGGGCAATGGAGTTTGATAGGGCAGCCAGCCGGTCTGCTGGCGAGCCACCCAGCGCCGCGCCGAGTTGTTGTAGACGCGTTCGACCAGGTAGAGGGCGGCAACGCCGCTGCCCCCCGGAAGGTCAGCTGCACTGAGGTGCAGATCCATGCCGGGGAGGTCGGTGCGCTGCGGGACTGCCGCCAAGGTCACCGTGGGAGGCGTGGTGTCGCCCAGATGGGCCGCTGCCCGAACAGCGATACTGGCTGTCGCCACGTTGTTGGTGGTGACACTCTCGGAGAAGACATCCCCCATCGAGACAACCGCAGAGAGTCTGTAGCTGCCGACAGCAACAGGCAGCCAGTCAACGGCTGCCGTGCCCATCACCGCACTGCCAGGGGGCAGCACAGGTGTGGTGGCAGTGGCGATCAGGGTGCCGGTGAGCGGTGTGCCAAGATAAAAATGGACCGTGGGCGTCACCGCGACGCTGCCCCCTGCGCGCAGGACGTTGAGCCCAACCCGGGTTGGGCTGTTCTGCAGCGCCAGAGCAGGTTCGATCCACAGGTCAGCATCGTCCACAGCCAGGTCGACGCCAACAGGGTCGATCACGGTGTAGCCAGCAGTCAAGGTGACCGGCCACTGCCCCGCAATCTGGGTGATGACATCGTGTTGGCCGACGGGCAGATGGGCAGGGACACGCGCCCGGGCCTGCTGTGCCCCTGAATAGGGGACGATGACCGCCTGGAGCCCAGCCCCCGCAACAGTGATCTGCAACGAGGGCTGCAGATTGGAACCGTAGACCCAAAGGTCGTTGGGCGCTGCACTGCTCCCTGTGTTGGGGTCCAGCTTGTGCAGCTGCAGCAGGACAGCGGTCGGTGTGGAAGTCGGTGTGGACGTCGGTGTGGAAGTCGGTGTGGAAGTCGGTGTGGAAGTCGGTGTGGGAGTCGGTGTGGGAGTCGGTGTGGGAGTCGGCTGCGTTGTTCGGGGAACAGCCTGCCAGACTGCAAAGAAAGAGATGGCCGTAGTTGCTGCCAGGGCCAAGCACAATGTTGGCCCACCCCGAACGATCTTTGGTGCGGGGATAGCGGTTGCCGTCGCTGCCGACAGCGTAGCCGTTATACGACGGGTCGCCAAGCATGACAAAGCCGTCTGACCAGTAGAGCATATCCCAGTTTTTTAGCTTCCGCCCTGCTGGGTCCAAGATTGCAGCAAAAAGATGATGGTCGGCGCCAGCGTCGTCGAAGTATTCGGGGTCGCTCAAGGGTTTCAAATAGGCCTCGCGCGCCCACGGATCGATGCTGCCGTAGATCGACGAGGGCTCCCAGGAGCCGTCGCGGGTCGTGAAAAGATCCTTGAGCACGTAAAGGAACTCGCTGTCGGGCAGGGGATCGGGGCGCTCTGCAATCGTTTTGGTGTAAACATTCAAGGCGTCGATCCAGGTGCCCACGCGCCGTTCCACAACGGGCAGGGCCGTGGACTGCGGCGTCGCCGTGGGGGTCGCTGTGGGGGTCGCCGTGGGGGTCGAGGTCACCGCCGGGGTCGTGGCCGGGGTCGTCGAGGTCTGCGGCGTCGCTGTGGGGATCGCTGTGGGGGTCGAGATCGGTTCAGGGGTTGCCGCAGCGGGGACAGCCTGCCAGACGACAAAAGTAGAAACCAGGAGGCCTTCGGGCAGCCCGGCGCCGCACAGCACTTCTGCGGGCAGCGGAAGATTGAGCGTGTAGCACCAGGGACCTGCACTGACCGCCGGGTCATAGCTGCTGCTGCTGTACATCACCATACTGGCCCAGCCCGGGGGGTCGACGGTCTTTTTGACATCCCAGGTGGTGTTGCCAAGGTCGGTCAGCGCACCCAGCCCCCCGGTCCAGTAGAGAATGTCTTGGGCCTGCCTCCACTGGCCGTCCAGCTCGATCACCGCAGCGAACAGGTTGTTGCGTTCGCCGGCTTTGGCAAAGGCAGCGCTGAGGTAGTCCTCTCTGGCCCATTGGGGAACCCCGTAGGCGGCAGAGCCCACTTCCCAAGAGCCTTCGCGGGTCGTGAAGACATCCTTGATCCGATAGACGACATCGCCGCTGGGGCTGTCTGGGCGTTCGTGGATGGCGCGGATCGAGAGCTGCATCGGTGCTGCCCATTCGGTCACCCGACGTACCAGTGCTGGAGAGGCCGGCTGAAAGCTTGCAGAAGGTGCTGCAGGGCGGCCCACAGCCGGGAGAAAGAGCTGCCAGCCGGGAGTGGGCGTAGCGACCGGCCTTTCCTGGCCAGCAGCAGGGAGAAACGGCTGGCTGGCCAGGAGAGCCAGAACGAGCGGGGCAATCAAGGAAAGGGCAAACAAATGGCGGCGCATGGATGCTCCATTGGCTTTTTGGCATGTAAATTCTTGCTATTCTAGCACAGCGGGTCAACGCACCCGCTTGTCCGTGTGCCTGGCGGGGGAAACCATGCTCTGTTGGTTTCGTTTAGACCATGTGGACTCGTGTCCTCCCTCGACTCTGTGGAATGCATGGGACGGATTCCTGAATTGCTGACATCTCCTAACGGGGCATCCCTGGATATTGTCTGAGTTCAACGGCCTGGTCGGCAGAGGGCAGGTCAGTCGAGAGGATCGGCACGCGTGTCCCGTTGGCAGGGTCGTACAGCCCTGTCAAGACCCGCAGCGGGTATTGTGCGTCGGCAAGCGCGAGGTCGACGCGGTAGTCGTCGACCACAATCTGTTGGCTGGTCCAGCTGGAAGTCGGTGCACTGCCGTGGCCAGGCACCTGGTCCCATTGGCCGACCAGCCGCCCGGCGGCGTCGACCACGTGGACAAAGACAGTGTAGTCGGTTGGGATCGGCGCTGTGGCTTGCCAGAAGAGCGTCAGCTTCAGCGGGTTCTGCAGAGAGTCAGGCAGGTAGGCGGCAGCGAGCTCGGCGCCTGCCGCGAAGTGTATCCGCGGCGGTGGAGAAGGTGTGCCGCAGATCCAGAGGTGAAAGTCTCCGAGGGTGATGCGACGGGGACAGGCGTCGCTGCTTTCGACCAAAAGATCGACCGGCCCGCGGCTGGCCGGGGCAGACAGGTAGAAAAAGGGGTGCGCCCCGGCCAGCAACTCTGGCAGCGGGTCGACTCTGTCCGGGCGCCCGCCAGCAGCCACCACCCGGTCGGGGTCGGCGAGCAGTGGGCGCAGTGTGCGCGCCAGGGTCAGGTCAGCCGTGACGATTGGGGTTGTGGTGCGATCGGCATTGAAATAGAGCGCCGCCGGGCGCAGCGGCGTCGTGGCCATGCGGCCGGCGGTGTAGGTTTGCAGAAAATCGGGCGCCCCCCCCACCATGGCCAAGAAGAGGACGAGCGCAACTCCGACCGGCAGCCAGCGTCGAGCATGGGGCCAGCCAATCATCCAGGTCAGGTCCACGGCGATCACGGCGAGCAACAGGGTGCGCAAGCCGACAATCTGCCAGAGCAGGCGGACAGGGTCGGCGTCCAGCAGGGCAGCGATGGCGGGGGGGTAGTGTGGGCCGATCAGGTTGAAGTAGATCGGGTGCTCCAACAGGATCAGGGCGCTCAGCAGGAGCGCATAGAGCAGCCCGCGTGCCGTTGGCCAGAGAAGAAGGAGAAAAGGCAGCAGGTAGAGCGCATACTGTGTGTTCCAGGCTGGGTAGGCGAGCAGCAGGATCGTGTAGGTGAGCGCGGCGAAGGCGACGTGCTCT
>JAPLGY010000265.1 GCA_026389955.1 Caldilinea sp.
TATGGACGACGAGATCGACCTGCGCCAGTACCTTGACGTGTTAATCGCCTGGCGATGGGAGATCCTGGCGATCATGGTGCTGGCCACGCTGGTTGCTGCGGGGGTTGTGTTGATCCAGCGTGCGGTCACGCCTCCAGTCTACTCGGCCACGGCAACCCTCGCCATTGCCCGCACCGGCCGAGACATCCAGTTTGATGAAAATTTTCGGACGACGCTGGACGCAGAAAATCCAGCCAACACGCGGCGTATAGCCCTGGTGGGGCTGGTGACGAGCAACGCGGTTGCAGAAGTGGTGGCCAAAGGGCTCAGCGATGCGTTCGACGAAAAAGAGCGAGCGCCTATCCAGCTGATTAAACAGATTGAAGCTGCAGCAGTCACGGCGCCAGGCAGCCGAACCGAGGGAGATCTGATCCAGATCACCGCCCGTGCCGGCGAACCCGAAAAGGCAGCAGAGCTGGCGACCACATGGGCGAAGGTATATGTCGAGTATGCCAACCGGCTGTACGGCGACGTGCCGGTGCAGCTGATCGAATCGGTGCAAAATGAACTGGCCCAGGCGCAGGTCGCCTATGACAGCACCCAGGCCAAACTTGAGAGCTTTCTGTCGGCCAACGGGGTCAGCAGTTTGGAACGGCGGATTACAGAAAAAACCAATCTGATCGACAGCCTGCAGCAAAACCAGCTGCAGGTGATGCAGGCTTACATCGAGCAGCAGATTGCCGCCGTGAAGCAGGTGGCTGACGCGCTCCTGAAGCAAGAGATCGAAGCCAAGACTGCTGCATTCGAGCAGGAAGTTGCTGCCACCAAGAAAGTATTCAGTGCGGCCCTGGAACAGGAGCTGCGCTCTGCCGAGACCGTTTACAACACGGCCCTAGAACAGGAACTCACGGCGAAAACTGCGGTGTTCGAACAGGAACTCAACGCAGTCAAGACGGTCTTCGATGCGGCGCTCCAGCAGGAGGTCACAGCCGCCGAGACCGTCTACAACACGGCCCTGCGGCAGGAGTTGGAGTCGACCCAGACGGTTCTGCAGACTGCACTCGACCTTGAGCTGGATTCGACCCGCACCCTAGTCAACACAGCGCTGCAACAAGAGCTGGCAGCGGCGCAGAAAGTGCTCAACACCTCGCTCGACCAGGAGCTGGCAGCGCGCAGCGAACTGCAGTGGACAGAAGAGTCGATCACGGCTCGTCGCGAGCTGATCGCCGCCCAGTTTGGCGACCAGCTCGCACGCCTGCAGCAGAGCTATACCACACGCCAGCGTGTGGTTCGTCTTCTTGACGATGCCAGGTCGCTGCTGGCACAGGTCACTGAGCCCACTCAGACTGCTGCAGCCAGCAACGCTCTGGCGATTCTGCTGCTCAAAAGCCAGGCCTATAACACTGCAGGCGTCCCTACAGCAGCCCCGCTGCAGCTGCGTCTGGACGATCTCGCAGCCCTGAGCGGCAGCACAGCCGCCCAGCAAGCAGAACTGCAGACCCTGGTGGAGATATTGCAAGGGCGTTTGACCGAGCTGGATACGTCGATCGCTGCCCAGACTCAAGACTTGATTGGCCAGGATGGCTTTGCTCTGATCGCCTCGGACCCAGAAAGCGATGCAGCACTTCTGACGGCGTTGCAGGAACAAGGGCGTATGTTGTTCGACATGGGTCTGCTCAAAGAGACGGGCCAGCCCGACCTGCTGCAGCTGGCACAAGACAACAACATGATGGAGACATTGGTTGCGCTGCCAATTCAAGAACTGCTGCAACGGGCCAGTGAAAGCAGTCTGTTGAACAGCGCATCCAAAGAATTGCTGCAGGAGCTGCTGAAGCGAGCCCGAGAGGGTACCCTGGTCGCCAGCATCGACGAATCCCCCTGGCCAGAGCTGCTGCGGCGGGCACAGGAGGGCAGGCTGATGGCAGAGATGGCTGGGGTTCCCTGGCAGACCCTGCTGGCCCAGACTGGCGGGATCACGCTGACGACCAGCATGGCGGAATCGCCCTGGAAGGAACTGCTGCAGCGAGCCAGCGAGGGGAGGCTGATGGACGGTATGGCTGCAGTTCCCTGGCAAAACCTGCTGGATCAGGCCAGCGAGAACAGCCTGACCACCAGCGTCATCGACGTGCAGCTTCAACAGCTGCTGGCGCTGGTAGACGACAAGAGTCTGCTGGCCAGCATGGTAGCGGCACCGTTGACAGCGTCTGTGGAAGGGCTGGAAGCGGAGATCACAGCGTTGGAAGCCCAGTTGGAAACCGTGAGCAGCCAGCGCAAACAGCTGGAGAGCGACCGTGACCTGGCGTTGAAATCGCTGGATGCGTTGAAAAACAAGGCACTGGAACTACAACTGGCCAATACAGCGTTGCCCAGCGAGGTTCGTTTTGCATCCCCGGCGCTGCCCTCTCTGCTGCCAGAACAAAGCATCAGCCTGGGCCTGGTTGTCGTACTGGCTGCAATGGTAGGGTTGATGGGGGCAGTGTTCGGCGTGTTTTTGGCCAATTACCTGGGCAAAACCCCGATAGGGAGGCGGTGGGCAGCGAGCGGCAGTTAGTTGCCCACGCAAGCAGCTGCCGCGTCGGGTGGTCATCCTCAGCCAATAAAAAAGCAGCACCCTGGCTCAGGGTGCTGCTTTTTTGTGAGAAAAATCTGGGTAAATTTCGACCTGTCTCTGTCACTGCCATGCAGAGGGCATCTGCAGGCAAACAGATGGCGTCCTGAATGTAAACGTCATCCCGCCATGCAGAAAGTTTCACCGCCCTCAACTGTGCAGGCGCTGGGTTGTAACCTGGGTATCATCATTGATAATTGTACCTATAGCAGTGGCAGTGGTAATTATTGCACCATTCGTGGGATTGGA
>JAPLGY010000253.1 GCA_026389955.1 Caldilinea sp.
AACAAGCCTTCTATGAACTGGACCAGCCCGTCCAACGGCTCTGTGGCGCAGAAGTGCCGATGCCCTATGCTCCCCAGATGGAAGATGCCGCACTCCCACAGGTGGAGAGCCTGGTGGCTGCTGTGAAAGCAATGGTGAACCATGGCTGAATTTCGAATGCCCAGCCTGGGTGCAGACATGCAGTCAGGCAAGTTGCTCGAATGGAAAGTCGCGCCAGGGACCCTGGTCAAACGCGGCCAGGTCGTCGCAGTGGTCGGAACCGAAAAAGGAGACATCGAAGTAGAAGTCTTCGAGGAAGGCATCATCCATGATTTTGCTGTCCAAGAAGGGGCAGAGGTGCCGGTCGGAGCGCCGCTGGCTTGGATCGACGAGAGCGCAGCCCACCCCGGCCTGCACGAGCGCGGGGAGATGCCTGTCCCTCCCCCCGCAGTCGAAAAGACCGAACAGCGCATCCGGGTCTCGCCACTGGCTCGCAAACTGGCCGCCGAGCTGGGTGTCGACCTGACACAGATCCAGGGCACCGGCCCACACAGGGCCATCGACAAAGAGGACATCGAACGCGCCGCCCGGCAGACAGCCCCCCCCCTGCCCACTGCAGAGGGCCCGCCCGACAAAGCTGATTTTCAGGCCGGAATGCGACGGGCGATCGCGCTGGCCATGGCCCGTGCCAATCGCGACATCCCCCACTACTACCTGGAGTGCCGCATCGACATGACACGGGCCCTCTCCTGGCTGGAAGCCGAAAACCTGAAGCGCCCAATCCAGAATCGGCTGCTGCCCGCAGTTTTGCTCATCAAAGCAGTGGCCAAGGCACTGGTCAAAGTGCCGCAGCTCAACGGCTACTGGAAAGAGGAGGCGCTGCAGATCGCCGAGGGGATCCACATCGGCTTTGCCATCGCGCTGCGCCAGGGAGGGCTGGTCACACCTGCTCTCCACCATGCTGACCTCCAGGGGGCCGACGAGCTGATGGCAAGCCTGCGCGACCTGATCCTGCGCACGCGCTCGGGCCGCCTGCGCAGTTCCGAATTGACCGACGCCACGATCACCGTCACCCACCTGGGCGACCTGGGCGTCGAGAAGGTCTTTGGCGTCATCTACCCACCCCAAGTGGCCCTGGTAGGGTTCGGGAAGATAGCCGAGGAGGTCTGGGTTGAAAAGGGCATGATCGGCGTGCGGCCAGTCCTGCATGCCACACTGGCCGGCGACCACCGCGCCAGCGATGGCCGCACCGGCGCTGAATTCTTGGAGTCGCTCGACCAGCTGCTGCAAACGCCTGAAGCACTGTTCGCTGCCTAGCTGCGGAGAAAGGAGACCCTCCGAATGAACGCCGTAAAAACCCTTGACCCAAAAGATCTGCGCCAGATCCTCCTCAGCCAGCTGCATAGGCTGGCACCAGAAGCGGATCTCAGCACTCTGCACCCGCACGACGACCTCCGTGAGGCACTTCAGATCGACTCGTTCGATTTTCTCAACTTCTTAATCGCACTCGACCAAGAAGTGGGGGTGGAAATTCCCGAGAAGGACTACGGCAAGGTCGGCACACTGGCTGGATTGATGGACTATCTGCTGGCGCGCCTGCCAGAGCCGTCGTAGCAGCTCCCGTCGATGCCATTCGGCACCGTGTTGAATTCGCGTCCCTCACGGTGTATACTTTGCCTGATGACCATTCGCCTGCGTCTGACCCTCTGGTACACCGCCTTGCTCGGGCTGACCCTGATCCTCTTCAGCGTGGCAGTCTATTCGGCTTTGGCCGCCAACCTGCGCTTTCAGCTCGAACAGAGCGCTGCATCGCAAGCCCGCAATATTGCCGCCGCAGTTGCCCAACAGTTCCAGGGAGATGTGCTGGTCCTGCGCAGCCGGGCAGACAATCTCTTCTTTCCCCAGGTCGAACTCTTTGCTCTGTCGGTCGGAGCCCAACTGCTGGACCTGGATGGGGCTGTCCTCAAACGCAGCGACAACCTGGGCGATCTGCCAGTCCCCAGCCATGCCGAGACTGTCCCCCGGCTTGCCGCCGGCCAGGATCATCGTTTTTATTATGTCGCCGCCGACGGCGCATCTTTTTTGGTCTACACAGTTCCCCTGGTCGTCAACGGCCAGCTGATGGGAGGCATCCAGCTGATCCTGCCTGTCACAACGGCACTGACCGCCCTGACCCAGGTCAACCGCTATCTGATCCTGGGCACGATGATCAGCCTGCTGCTGGCTGCCATCGTCGGCGCTTTCCTGGCGCGCCGGGCCCTGGCCCCGGTCGACACCATCACCGAAATCGCCAATGCCATCACCCGCACGCACGACCTGGGCAACCGCATCGACATTCGCGACAACGCCAGCGAAGTAGGGCGGCTGGCAGCCACCTTCAACGCGATGTTGGACCGCATTCAACAGCTCTTTCAGTCGCAGGAACGACTTTTGGGGGATGTCAGCCATGAGCTGCGCACGCCGCTGACCACCATCCAGGGCAATGTTGAGCTGTTGCAGCGGATGGCTGCCGCTGCCAACGGGGCCCTGCCACCCGCAGCGGTCTCTGCACTGCTGCAGGAGTCGCTGCGGGAGGTACAGGCCGAAGTCGGACGCATGAACAAACTGATCGGCGACCTGTTGTTGCTGGCGCAGGCAGACAGCGGCGCGTTGCAGCTGCAGATGGGGCCGGTCGAAATGGATACCATGCTGCTGGATGTCTATCGCCAAACCCGACGGCTGGTCGAACACTACAAGGGACGCCCCGATGCCCTGGAAATCCGTCTGGGCAGCGAAGACCAGGCCCTGGTGCGCGGGGACCGTGAACGGCTCCGCCAGATTCTCACCAATCTGGCAGAAAATGCCGTCAAATATACCCCAGAAGGAGGCACCGTCACCTTCAGCCTGGAAGTGTCCGACGGATGGGTCTGTGTTTCAGTGACCGACACCGGAATCGGCATCAACGAAGAACAACAAGCTGCCATTTTTGAACGTTTCTACCGCACAGACAAAGCCCGCAGCCGAGAACTGGGAGGCAGCGGGCTTGGACTCAGCATTGCCCAACGCATCGTGCAGGCACACAACGGATACATCACGGTCCACAGCCAGCTCAACGTCGGCAGCAAATTCTCGGTCTGGCTGCCTGAATCCCAGCAGGAGCTGCAGACAGAAGGCCCACTCAATCTGAAAAACAGAGTCATCCTGGGGCACACACGCCTGTGATCCCCGATGGGCTGGTCACTGCCTGACCAGCGGCAAGTAGCTGGTGTAGGTATCGACGATTTGGGTATCGACGATTTGGTAGACGGTGCCGCTGCCAAAACCAAGCAGATAAAGCTCACCAGCCTCATCTTCCCCCAGAGAGACGATCCCCTCTTCGCTGTCGAGCTCCAATCTCTTGGGCGTCCAACTGCCGTCCCCGCTCCGCTGGATGCTCCAGAGCCGGCCCTGCACATAATCGGCAAAAAAATAGCGTCCGCTGAGCCTGGAAAAACGGGTGCCCCGATAGACATACCCGCCAGTCACCGAACGTCCCTCCTCGCGCGGGTAGACCAGGATCGGCGGCTGGTAGGAAGCCGTACAGCTTGGGGTCAACCGATAGGGAAGCTCGCCTTCATAACAGTTCCAGCCAAAATTCAGCCCGCCAGGTTCGCCTGCTGGGTGCAGGTGAATCTCCTCCTGCTGATTCTGGCCGACATCCCCGATCCAAAGATCGCCACTCTGGCGGTCAAAGCTGAACCGCCAAGGATTGCGCAGCCCCCAATCCCAAATTTCTGGCTGAACATCATCCTGTCCGACAAACGGGTTGTCCGCCGGCACACTGTAGGCACCGGTCGGCCCTACCTGGATTCGCAAAATTTTGCCCAGCCAGGTCGACAGATCCTGTCCAGCCCCCAGCGGGTCGCCGCTGCTGCCTCCATCCCCCAGCCCAATATACAAAGCGCCGTCAGGGCCGAACGCAATCAGCCCACCGTTGTGATTGGTGTAGGGCTGGTTGCGCAGCAAGATGCGTTCTTCGCTGTCAGGGTCGGCCAGATTGGGGTCAGCAGTCACACGAAAACGTGCCACTACCGTGTCGAACCCATCGTTTTTGCCCTGGTCGCCAGCTTCGGGTTGCACCAAATTTTTGTCGCGATGGTTGTAGTAGACCAGAAAATAGCCTGTTTCGGCGTACTCTGGGGGAAAAGCGATGCTCAACAACCCGGCTTCGCCAGAATTGTTGACCCGGTCGGTGATGTCGAGAAAAAGCTCTTCGCGTACGCGGCCTGCCTCAATAATTTTGACCCGACCCGCTTTCTCGACCACAAAGAGCCGTCCCGACCCATCCCCCGCATGGGTGAGGTAGACAGGCTGTTCGAAGTCTCCGGAAATCTCCTGTAGACTTACCGAGTCCGTAGCATGGACATCCCGCACGGTGCACGCCACCGACAACATGGTGGTCGCCAGCATCACCAACAAAAAACTGGACAGCATGTGCCGAAAGAAAAAATTTTTTCTTTGCATACAAAACCCCCTACGTGAAATACACCGCCCTGCGCCTGCGCAACCGCCCGCAAACGTTGGCCGTCAGGGGCGCTTTTGCTACGGTGTGTGGTACTGCGCAGCCAGCCTGGCCACAACCCTGTAGGCGTTCAGCAGCCGCTGGGGTGGAATGTCGGGCTGGACAAAATGGCCCGTGTTGTAGATAAAGCCGCCACCCGGCGCATAAATGGCGAAGCGCCGGGTGATGTACTCCTCCAAGGCAGGGCCGTCGTAGGCGAGCAGTCCGTCGATCACATCCAGCGAGCCATAAATTGTAATCTGGTCCCCGTACCGTTCTTTGACCGTCTGCGGATCCATCCCAGAGCTCTCCTGCACCGGATGCATCGAGTCGTAGCCGATGTCGACCAGGTCATCCAGGATCTGCATGATGTAGCCATCGCTGTGCAGGTTGACAAAAAGCCCAATACGATGGGCATGATCTACCACACGCCGGGCGTAAGGAGCGATCATCGAACGCCACATTCGTGGGGAAAAGAGCATGTTTTGATTGGAGCCCCAGTCATCGGAGAGGGTGATCCCGTCGACGCCAGCTTCCGCCAGGCTGTCAACCAGCCCACACAGCCAGTCAGCATAGCGGTCGAACCAGTTGTTCATCAGTTTGGGCTGGGCGCCCAGATTCATCCAACAGTTTTCGATGCCAATGATGCGGCTGGTCCCTTCGACAATCCCCCAGACATGGGCCAGGATGAACCGTTTGTCACCTTGCTGACGAACTGCTTCAGAGACATTCAACCCCGCAAAATCATAGTTCCAGGTTGAATGGGTGAGCCAGCGCGGGTCGCGCGGGTCCCCTGGGTCAAAGTCAGAGAGCGCCTGCACCTCCCACAGCCGGCCAGTTTGGTTGGGATAGGGCACAAAACCGACAAAGAGATCGACACCGAATTCATCGAGAAACTGCTCGCGCGGCCCATATTCGGCGGCCAGCAGCTCGACAAACTGCTTTTGATAGAGCCAGCAATCGACAGGCGTGCGGTCGGTTGTCTGGCGGCGCAAGGTTGCGGCAACCCGCTCTTTGGAATTCATGCTTTTTCCTCAATTTTCACGCAACGCATAGCCGACGCCCCGCACAGTCTGAAGCAGGCGCGACTTGCCACCCGCCTCCAGCTTGCTGCGCAGATAACGTACATACACTTCGATAATATTGCTTTCACCACCAAAGTCATATTCCCAGATATGCTCGTAAATGACCTCACGGGTCAACACCTGGCCCGGGTGGCGCATAAACAGCTCCAGCAGATCAAACTCTTTGGCGGTCAGTTCGACCCCGTCGCCGCCACGGCGGACCTGACGCGTGCGCGGGGTGAGCTCCAGGTCCGCATACCGGTAGACCTCTGGAGCCACTTCCATCCGATGGCGCCGAAACAGGGCGCGCAGACGGGCCAGCAGTTCGTCAAAAGCGAACGGTTTGACCATGTAGTCGTCGGCACCGGCATCCAGCCCGGTGACCCGGTCCTGCACCGAATCACGAGCAGTCAACATCAAAATCGGCACGTTGGAGGCGCTGCGCAGCCGACGACAGACCTCCAGGCCATCCAGTTTGGGCAACATGACATCCAAAATTACCGCATCGGGCACCATCTCCCGTGCCACCCGCAGCGCTGTTTCGCCGTCTTCGGCAGTATCGATCGTGTAACCCTCAAAAAGCAACCCTCGCCGCAACAGATCTCGAATGCGGCGGTCATGCTTCGTTTCACACCGCCTGGAGAAGGATGCTACAATCGACAAAGAAGAACAGCATTTCCAGCCGGCAGCGTAAAAAAAGACGAGGCCGGCGGTTTGCAGCCAATCAGCTATTTTGCACACACCACACCATCCACCAAGGAGTTTCTGTATGGCAGAACCAACCTATCGCATCGAACGCGACAGCATGGGCGAAATCCAAGTGCCTGCCAATGCCCTCTACAGCGCCCAGACACAGCGCGCCGTCGAAAATTTTCCGGTCAGCAATCTCCGCTTCCCACGCACCTTCATCCGTGCACTTGCGCTGATCAAAGGCGCAGCAGCGGCTGTCAACCAGCGCCTGGGCTTGCTGGAGGCAGATATGGCACAGGCCATCCAGGCGGCAGCCAACGACGTTGCCAACGGCCAGTACGACGAACAGTTTGTCCTCGACATCTTCCAGACCGGCTCGGGAACCAGCACCAACATGAACACCAACGAGGTGCTGGCCTCGCTGGCGGCTGCGCGGCTGGGGAGCAAGGTGCACCCCAACGACCATGTCAACATGAGCCAGAGCAGCAACGATGTGATCCCAACCGCCATCCACCTGAGTGCCTACCTGGCTGTCCACGAAGAGCTGCTGCCA
>JAPLGY010000513.1 GCA_026389955.1 Caldilinea sp.
GAAGACCATATCAATCTGGTTGGCATGACAGGAGTGCACCCGCTGATCGGCCCCAATCTGGACGAATTTGGGCCCCGCTTTCCTGCAACCAACCGTGTCTATACCCCCTGGCTGCGCACGCTGGCCCTGCAGGCGGCGGCCGATGTGGGAATTCCCCTCCAGCGCGGGGTCTATATCCAGCTCAGCGGCCCGACCTTTGAATCGCCGGCAGAAGTGCGCATGCTGCGGGGCTTTGGTGCAGATGCGGTGGGGATGAGCACAGCCGCCGAAACCACGGTCGCGCACCATGCAGGCATGCAGGTGTTGGGGATCAGCACAATCACCAACAGGGCCGTCTCTGTGTTGGAATCGACACAGCAACCCTCGCACGAAGAAGTGATCGAAGCGGGCGCAGTCCTGGTCCCCCGTCTGACGACCCTGCTGTTGCAGCTGTTGCACCTGTTGGCAAGCCATTTGAAGTAGAGGAGCCAGAACAAGACCATGCAGTTATGGAAGAAGTGGTTGCGCCCCAGGCTGGACGGCATGGCGCTGGCAGAGTCCAAGCATCTCAAGGAATATGCCCAGATCGACCTGCTGTCCCAGTTTGTGGATTCACGGCCTGCGCACGACGCAGGGGAACAACGCGCCTGGAACCGTGTGCTGCCCAAGTCGTATGCCGAGACGATCGTTTCGTTTCAAAAAGCAGGCTGGCTGGAGACGCAAGAAGGCGGCTACCGAGTCGCTGGGGCCGCGCGTCTCTTTGTCGAGCGCTACCTGCAGCGCACCGAAGCTGAAAAACGCGCCGCGATCCAAGGTGTGCACGACGCATTGAGCCAGATGATGACGAGCGAAGCGCTCACAATCCGCCGCCAGTACGAAAACTGCACCCCGTTCGGCAAGGCGACATGGAGCGGGCCTGAACCGCAGATGAACCACAGTGCGGTCACACGGCGCATCTTTTTTTTGGAAAACTGGCTGTTCGCGGGAATGAGCCCTGCGACAGCTCGATGGCTCAAGCTGTACGCCGCCGAACAACATCTGTGGGGTGTGCACTGGCCGCTGACCCCTGACCAGATTCCGGCGGAGGTGGGCCAAGAGCTGGCGCGGCCTGGGCTCGATTTGACCCAGGCAGTCTACTGGAGGGCCCATGCCATCACGCTGTACGTCGACAACCAAGAGACCCGTCAGCGCGTCAAAGGGGGCGACCACGTGCGTCGTCTGGAGATCGTTGGACCCAACGACGAGTACACCTGCGAAACGTGCCGTCCGTTGTTGGGCAAGCAATACCTGGTGGCACGCGTGCCAGATCTGCCTCCCCAAGGATGTACGTCGCCTCTGGGCTGTCGCTGCCGGTACGAGCCTGTGCTCGAAACGCTGGATGAAATTCCACTCTCGGTTGGATGAACCCTGCAATCGCAAAGCTCCTGTCGCGCGCAAGCCTGGTGAGGCTCTCTGCGCTCAGCTGTCCGCAAAGTAAATACTGCACAGAAGGACCTATCAATGCTCGCCATGTCGACCCCTTTTGCCTACACCATTGACTCAATCCAGGAACTGATCGAAGGCTTGACCCCGACCTCCCGCCGACTCTCGTCGCTGCGCGGACAGTTCCTGGACACCGCAGCCTTCGATGCCCAGCTGGCCCAGGACGACCCTGTTCTGTACGAGTACTACCCAGTCCATCGCCCAGAAGTGGCCGGCGAACTTTTTTCAGGGCTGACCACCCTCTATCCCGGCACAGTGGGTGGCGAGTATTTCATGACCAAAGGACATTTTCATGCTCTTCTGGAGACCGGCGAGATCTATTACTGTCTGAGCGGGCAAGGAAAACTGGTGATGGAAACGCCAGAAGGCACATGGCAGGTCACCGACATGAGCCCGGGCGTGGTCGTCTATATCCCACCACGCTGGGCACACCGCACAGTCAACACAGGTCCCACCAAGTTCAGCTTTTTCTGGGTCTGCCCGGCAGACGCCGGCCACGACTATGGCTCGATCGAACGCCAGGGTTTTCGCAAACGGGTCGTCGAGCAGGACGGCGCTCCCACGCTGGTCGACAACCCACACTGGCTGCCTCCCAGCCAACGAATCTGACCGCAAGGCCCGCCTGCACTCTGTTCTAAACTTGATTTTCGCAGCCAACACTTTTGGATTTGCGCAGCAAGTTCCATCTGAACAGGTGGCAAGCGTCTTGATGCCTACATCGCCGCCCAGCACATCGCCGGTTGCCTTGTTGCTTACTGTCTCGGTCGCTACCTCGATCAGTTCCTCGGTCACTGCCCCGGTCATACCCTCGGTAGCGACCGAGGTAGCGACCGAGGGTATGTCCCCAGTCGGCGCTTCTTCTTCCACCAGCACCGACACGAACCAACGTCCGGCGCGCTCACGGATCGTCGCTTGTGTGATGCGCGTGTCGGTGGGGAGACAATCATGCTCCTTCAGACGCACGACGCCGATGC
>JAPLGY010000448.1 GCA_026389955.1 Caldilinea sp.
GGCTACCCGGATCTGGTGGGCGCTACCGTCACCTACACAGAAGGGGTCGTCTCTGGCTTCTTGGACGAAGAGAACGACGGCGAGTTCGAGTGGATCAAGACCGACACCCAGATTGCACCGGGCAACTCTGGCGGTCTGGCAATCGACCAGGCAGGCAATTTTATCGGGGTGCCGACTGCCGGCTACAGCCGAGCAGACGTAGCCAGCCAGATCGGGCTGGTGCGTCCGGGCGCGATCGCCCTGCGCTTCTATGACCAGGCGATCCTTGGGCAAGAGACCGACCAGGAGGCGAGCGAGCCGTCCGCCGCAACGGTGCACAACGCTGAATTCGGCGACGCCATCACCCTTCAGGACCGTGTCACCCGCCCGCTGGCTGTTCTTCCCAGCGGCACCACCGATATCTACATGAGCTTCGACTTTGCTGGCTTCCGCAACGGCCAGCGGTTTGCCTACGACTGGAAGCTCGACGGTCGGTCTCTTTACTCAGATGCCGTCGATTGGCGCGAAGGCGCCCACGGCACCACCTGGCTGCACCTCTTCCTGGATCAGGGACTGCCAGACGGGGTCTACACCGTTGAAATGCGGCTGGACGGGCTGCTGGTCCATACGGGTACGGTCACTGTCGGGGCAGCGCCGTCCACGCTCTCGGCCTCCTTTGGCCGGATTGTCTTTGCCCCGTCGCTCGATGGCGCCGGCCAGCCGCTCGACCCTGGCACCTCCTTCTTCACAGTCGACACGGTCTACGCCGTCTTCCCGGTGGCCGGGCTGACGCGCGGCACCCCCTGGCGCACCCGCTGGCTGGTCGACGGCTCCGAGGTGCTGGCCGACAGCGACGTGTGGGCAGACAGCACCGTGCGATCGAGCTGGGTCAGCATCCGCCACCCGGACGGGCTGCCGGTCGGCGAGTATACGCTGGAGCTCTACATCGGCAACCAGCTGGCACAACGCGGTACCTTCACCGTCGTAGAGCGGGCCGCAGCCAACCTGCTGCAGCCGGTGCGGGTCACCGGGATCGTCTCGGATCTCAACAACAGCCGACGCACGGTGGCTGGAGCGCTGGTCTCCGTGCTCCAGCCCGGAGTCAGCGTGCAGCAGTGGGTCGACAGCGACTTCGACCCGGCATTGGTGCAGGCCAGCGGCAAGAGCGGACGTAACGGGCTCTACCAGCTCGACGGTCGCCTGGTCCCAGGCACAACCTATGCCATCGTCGTGATCCACGACAGCTATCAGCCGTTGACCGTCGACAGTTACACGGTGCCGGCGACGGCCGGCGACCCCTACTCACTCAACCTGGCGCTGCAACCCTCATGAGACACTCCATCACCGTTGTCGGCGGCGGGTTGGCTGGCAGCGAGGCTGCCTGGCAAATTGCCAACCGCGGCATCCACGTCGATCTGTACGAAATGCGCCCGGCGCATGGCACCCAGGCACATCAAAGCAGCCGCCTGGCAGAGCTGGTCTGCAGCAACTCCATGGGGTCGACACTGCCCGACCGCGCCCTGGGTATCCTCAAAAACGAGCTGCTGCGGCTGGGCAGCCTGGTGATCCACACAGCGTTCCGCCACGCGCTGCCGGCCGGCGCAGCGCTGGCGGTCAGCCGCGATGAATTTTCCGAAGCGATCACCGAACGCATCCACAGCCACCCCCACATCCGCGTGCTGCGCGACGAGGTAACCGACATTCCGCCAGGCCCCACCATCCTCGCCACCGGCCCGCTGACCAGCAGTGCGCTGACCGCCCGGATCCAGGCGCTGACCGGCCAGCGACATCTCTATTTTTACGATGCAATGGCGCCGATCGTCGCAGCGGAGAGCATCGATATGACCGTTGCCTTTCGGCAAAGCCGCTATGACCGCAACAGCGAGATGGGCACAGAAGAGGGCGACTACATCAACTGTCCGCTCGACGCAGACGACTATCGCCGCTTTGTGCAGGCGGTGCTGGCAGCCCCCAAACTCGAACTCAAGACGGCAGACGCCGAGCTCGAACGATACTTCGAAGGGTGCATGCCGATCGAGGCGCTGGCCGCACGCGGGGAGCAGTCGCTGGCCTTCGGCCCGATGCGCCCGGTCGGGCTGCGCGACCCCCGCACCGGCCGACGCCCCTACGCTGCGGTCCAACTGCGCCAGGACAACGTCGCCGGCACCCTCTACAACATGGTCGGGTTCCAGACCAACCTGCGTTGGGGAGCCCAGGAAGACGTGCTGCGCCTGATCCCGGGTCTGGCAGAGGCAGAGTTTGTGCGGCTGGGCCAGATGCACCGCAACACCTTCATCAACAGCCCAACCCTGTTGGCCCCGACCTTGCAGTTCAGAACGCGCCCCGACCTCTTTTTTGCCGGCCAGATCACAGGCACAGAAGGGTATGTGGGCAGCACGATGGGCGGGCTGATCGCCGGCATCAACAGCGTACGTCTGCTGTGCGGAGAGCCGCTGCTGACCCTGCCGCGCACCACCATGACCGGCGCCCTGCTCCACTACATCACCCACGCTGACCCTGCTACCTTTCAGCCGATGAAGGCGGCGATGGGGCTGCTGCCCGAGCTGGAAAAAGCCGTCCAGAACAAACGGGCACGCTACGCAACCTACGCAGAACGGGCCGAAACCGATCTGGAGCACGCTCTGCAAACAGCCCAGTTTGTGCGGCTGGAAGAAAGATAGGCGGCCATGTCGGTTCCCTCGCTGCCGCGGCGCCACGCCGCCTATGGACTGTTGGCACGCCTGCCCTATTGGCTGCTGGCTGCCCTGCTGATAGGCGTCCTCTCCCTCTGGCAAGTCGCGACCAGCGAGAGCTATACCGTGATCTTCACAGCGGTTGCCAGAGGCGTGGGGATGACCCTCTCGGTCACTGTCCTGGCCTACGCCGGCGCGCTCTGGGTGGGTCTTCTGGTCGGGCTGGCACGCGTCTCCCCAAACCGCCTGATCTACGAGCTCGCGACCTTCTACGTCGAGGTCGTCCGCGGCGTCCCGATGCTGGTTCTGCTGCTCTATATCGCCTTTGTGGTGGCGCCAGCTGGGGTCTACGCCGCCAACTGGCTGGGAACCCAGCTGGCCCCGCTGGGCCCCCTGGTGCAGCCGCTGGCAGATCTGCGGGTGCGCGATGTCGACTTCACAGCCCGGGCCATCCTGGCGCTGGTGATCGGCTACAGCGCCTTTCTGAGCGAAATTTTTCGCGCCGGTATCGAAAGTATCGAACGAGGCCAGGTGGAAGCAGCCCAAAGTCTCGGGATGTCTCCCTGGCAGGTGATGCGCTACGTGGTGCTGCCCCAGGCGATCCGACGGGTGCTGCCCCCCCTCGGCAACGATTTTATCGCCATGCTCAAAGATTCGTCGCTGGTCTCGGTGCTCGGGGTGCCCGACATCACCCAGATGGGCAAGGTCTACGCTGCCAGCACCTTTCTGTATTTCGAGACCTACAATATCGTCGCCCTGCTCTATCTGGCAATGACGATCGTGCTCTCGTTGCTCGTGCGCTGGCTGGAACGCAGAATGCCGCAGAATGTGCGGTAGCTGTGGTCGCTGGGCACCCAGCCGAACGGCAACAGTCGCCCAGCAGGGAACTGCCCAAGCCCGGTGCAACGTTTTACCAGGCAGCTGGCTGCGCGCCGTGCGCCAGACACTTCTGTCCACAAAACTGAAAGGGGTTTGCACTTGAAGACATTTCCATTCCATCGGCTGATTTTGGCGCTGCTGGCTCTGTTGGCTGCAGCAGGGCTCCCTGCTGCAACCCAGGCGTTCCCCAGCCAGCAGAGCGAGCCAGGTGCCCTGACTCCCGCTGCACTGGCCAATATGAGCTATCGCTCCGAGCTGGGGGAAGACGGGGTTGTGACATTGGTCGATGGCCGTTTCGAAGAAAGCGAGCAAGGGTGGGTAGCCGGGATACGCGCCGCCACGATCGCCACCGGAACGCTCGACGGCCAGCCGGTGGCTGCGGTCCAGTTTTTTGAAAGCGGGGGCGGCAGCGGGGTTTTCGTCTCCCTGGCGCTGGTCATCGAACAGGAGGGTGTGTTGGTGAACCCGGCCAGCGCGCCGCTGGGCGACCGCGTCCAGGTCAACACGCTGGCGGTGGCCGACAACCAGATCCAGGTTGAACTGGTCCGGCATGGGGAGGGGGACCCGATCTGCTGCCCGACCGAGCTGGTGAACCTCGCCTATGTGTGGGAGGACAACCAGCTGGTGCAGGTGGCGGAGGTCGTGCTGGGGCGAGCCCCGCTGCTTTCGCTCGACCTCGAGATCCCCTATCAGCAGGCTGTGTTGCCGTCGCAGCCCTACACCGCAAGCCAGCTGTCCGGCGATCTTTCGGTCTATACCGAGCTCGTCTTCGACGAATCCACAGAGGCCCCAACCCTCACGCTCTACCCGGTCGAAGAGGCTCTGCGGGTGTGGGAGGAGACAGGCGATCTCACAGGGAGCGAACAGCTGGCCGCGCTGCAGCGCATTCTGGCCGAACAGCCAGCCAGCCTGGATGCGCCACTCCCACCGCCGGCGACAGGCGAACCGATGGAAGGGCAGGTGGCCTACTTGAGCGGCGAAGGCTTCAGCGGCGTGCGCTTCGTGGCACAGCTGGACGACGCCAGCCTCTCCTACCACTTCAGCGGCCTGAGCGACGACGGCCGCTACTGGGTTGCAGCCCAGCGCCCCCTGGAGGCACCTGCCGAAGACAGCTGGCAACCGCAGCTCAGCGAGCTCGATGCGATCGTCGAAGCCCTGTCCCTGCCAGCGACCACAGACTTGGAGAGGCTCAGCTATCCCTCGCTGCTGCTGGAGCGGCCCGTGTTGCTGAAGAACGGACTTTACACCGAGACCGTGGTCGCAGACGACGGCTTCGCAAGCACGACCGCAGTCTTTTTGCTGGAAAAGCCGCGCGCGTTTGGCCAGTTCGAAGGGCTCGACGCCGCACTGGCCGTGCTGGGTGAGAACGGAGGCGGCACCGGCAACTTCCTCAGCCTGGTGT
>JAPLGY010000082.1 GCA_026389955.1 Caldilinea sp.
CGCCTTTTTGTGCTCGGGCATCCGCGCATAGCGCACAGTTTGCAAGCGTTCGGCTGCCTGGCCGTACAAAGTAACCGTGCCACAGCCGACTTCCTTGTAACCGGTCGGCCCGCTGGCGTGTTTGCCGGGTAGCGTGGCTTGCTCGCGTTTGTCAGCACCCCGAATGGGTGCCGTGACCCCATCCACCGAGAGCGCCAGCACCTGGGCCGCCGCAGGCACCGTCTCGGTTGCGCGCAACTACGCTTCCCACGTCACACGCTGCTCCTCCCAGTGGGGCAAGAGCACTTTGGGCAGCCGATCCAGGCTGCTGCGCGAAGGCTGCATGTTGCCGAGCTCGCCAAACAGGGCTTCGCTTTCACCCGGGGTCAAATCCGCCATTGCATAGGCGCCCTGCTGCGCCGCCCGCGGCGTGAAATAGCCAGCCACGATCCCGCTGCGCAATTCCAGCGAACGGATGCTTTTGCCTTTGGCGGCGACTGGCTCGTACAAATACCGTTCCACCGTCACACAACCCGCAGCCGTCAGATAGCTTTCTGGCAAACGGACACCGCGCCGATACGCCTTACCAGCCACTTCGATTTCCTGCACCGTGACATCGTACCGGCTCAATTCTTCGCCGACCAATTCGCTCTCTAGCGCCATCACCAGCGTATGCAGCTCTTGCTCAAAGCGCTCAAATGCAGGTACATCCGTCATTTCACCCTGTGCCGCCCATTGCTTGCGTTTCGCTTGGACAAATGTCGCCAATCGCTGGACGGCTGGATTTTGCAAAAAGCTCTCTGTGTGGCAATGTTCCAAAGTTAGTGTGCTATAGATAGGTTATCCTGAAACCTTGCCAATATGGTAGAAACAATGTGCGCTCCTGTTCCCCCCAAGCCGATAATCAATGTCGGTTGCATTGGTTACTCCTTTCTTATCACCTGTCCCGCTGGACTTGCGCGAAGCGGGCTAACATTTGCTTAACCTGCGAGGCGTACATTGGCGCAAAACTTGCTGAGCGAAGCGAGTAGCAAGTTTTGTGACAATAGCCGAGTCAGGTTGAAGCAGTTGTTCGGTGCTATTATCTTTTTCTGCCCATTCCATAAAAGTCAAATATGCTTTATCGACTTCATCTCCACTTAAAACTATGTAATTAAATAATTGAGGAATATGCCATCTAAGTTCTTGTTGTCTAAATTTGTTTAAGTTTTCTAAGAGAAATTGCTTAAATGGAGCAACCGAGTGAGGATTAATTTCAGCATATTTCATTGCTACATAACTAGATCTCATTACTACTACTGGATCTTCATCAAAAAACAAAGAATAAATCTCATTTAATCTTTCACCTGAACGTTCTAATTCATTAATTACATCTTGAGAATCTCCTACAGATGTACGATTGCCACCTAGTAGCCTATCTCTGAATATTAATGACATTATTTTCCTCCTTTTGCGCCGAAGGCGTCCACCGAACTTGTCATTATCGAGCAAATGACTGATGAATTCCCCCCAAAAAGATAATATCATGCAAATCGGAGAATATGATCCGCTAATTGACCAGTTGACCAGTTGATCAGCGAATCGGCAAACTATGCACAACCGTCATCTCGAGCATGTCATCATAACCCGCCAATCTGGAGTCACATCATGGCAGACAAACCGAAAAAACTACTTGACCAGGTGCGCGACAAACTGCGCTCACCCATTTGGCGGTTGAGGGCAACGTGGCGCCTTCCACGCAGAATCAGGCACTGCACGCGCTGCTGCTCCTCTATCGGGATGTGCTGGAGCAGCCGATTGCAGGCAATGTCGAGGCGCTGCGCGCGCGTGAACGGCGGCGACTGCCGACTATTCTGACAGTGGAGGAGACGCAGCGCGTGCTCAACCATCTGGAGGGCGTCTACCATCTAATCGGATTGCTGCTTTATGGCAGCGGGCTGCGCGTGCACGAGTGCCTGTCGCTACGTGTCAAGGACATTGACTTTGCGCGGCGGGAGATCATCGTGCGCAGCGGCAAGGGTGATAAGGATCGGGTGACAATGCTGCCGGAGAAGGCGATCCCCGAACTGGAGGCGCATCTGGCGCAGGTGCGAGCGCAGCACGAGCGTGACCTGGGGCGCGGCTACGGCATGACGCCTTTGCCCGATGCCCTGGCGCGCAAATACCCGAATTCGCCGCGCGAATGGGCCTGGCAATTTGTCTTTCCGTCCGCCTCGCTCTCCAAAGACCCGCGCAGCGACGACGGCATCCTCTATCGCTGTCACCTGGCGCCAAGCTGGCGTCAGCAAGCCCGTCAGTCCCCACACCTTTCGCCACTGCTTCGCCACCCACCTCCTTGAAGCCGGCTACGACATCCGCACTGTGCAGGAGTTGCTCGGCCATAAGGATGTTAAGACCACGCAGATCTACACCCACGTTCTCAACCGCGGCCCGCGCGCCGTGCGCAGCCCGCTCGACCGCTGAAAACAGAGGGTGTCAGCCCTCACCGCGCCGTCGCCCTCCTTCGACCCTCACCCCATCGAGCGCCTACACCCCCAATCGCTCAATCCGCCGATCACCGGCCTGATTCTATATCAATCGTTCAGGACACATCCGCTGCTGCGCCACGGCGTGCTTTGATCTCCCGCAACAGCTCGTCCAGAGACTTGCCGCCAAGCAGTGCCTCGCGCTCCGCCGCATAGTCCCCATAACCGCCGGTGAACTGCCGCAGAAAGCGCACGGTCTCCACGACACCGAGTTCACGGTAGAGAATACGGATGGCATCCTGTGGCAGTGCAGGCTTGAGACCGACACGAAGTGTTGCTCGATCCAGGTCGGCCTGTGTAACTTCGGGATAGTCGTCCAACTCATCCAAGATTTCGGAAGAACTTTAGTTTCCGGTAAAAGTTGCACAACAGCAAAAAGAAAATGACAAACGGCGATTGACAGTCCACAATGTGGTTGACACAAAAACCATAGGAAGGAGTGGAGCATGTCAACCGCCGTAGAACTTACTGTACAAGCAATCAGTGCTGTTGTGCAAACGGTGCCCATCGGAACAAACCTGGCGTTGGTGCACATCCTGTGGGTAATGATGAGCGGAGCATTCTTGCCGGGTCGCGGTGCGTTCTTTACGGCATTCGATGCCAAAGGATTCGACAAGCAGGTTGTGAGGCGAAGTTGGGCGGCGTTGCGTCATGGTGCATGGACGAGTAACGAACTGCTGGACAATTGGCAGATTTACGTGGCAAGCGAGAATCACTGGCGTGTGCGACGGCATGAAAGATACCAGGCCGTGAGTGTGGATATGACTGGTTTCTGGCGCCCGCACCTCAAAGGATGGGCTGGGAAACATTTCCATAGCCTGGCGCAAAGAGCGTTGCCAGCGGTTGTCTTTGGGGTGATAGTGGTCGCTGGCGAGGTGAAGAGCAAACGGATACCTCTGCTGCGCCGGATTGTACGCTGTGAACCCAGAGTGGAGAAGGTTGATTTTCGAAGGCAACTGCTGAAAGAAGCGAAAGCACATCTGCTGCCTGATCAGGTTCTGGTCATTGATGCCGAGTTTGAGATATCCGAACTGCACGAAGGCGAGATCGAACGATTTGTTGTGCGTATGGCCGCCAACAGCACCGCACGGCGGAATCAGTTGCCGGTCTACAAGGGCAAAGGATGCAAGCCCAAATACGGTGAAATCGTGCGACCGCTCTTGCGAAAATTCAAAGGCAAGAAGATTGCTGCTTCACAACCCGACCATGAATCCAAGTTCACCCATGACGGACGCGAAATTGTGGTTCACGCCTGGCATCATCTGGTGCTGGCACAGACATACGTCTCAGCAGATGCGGCAACCTTTTCCATTTACGCCTACCATGATCCGCTCTACAAACAGGCGCTGGTTCTCGCCACGGACCTGGGCAAGATCAAGGTGGAGACGCCCTATCATATCTACCGAGACCGCTGGCCAGTGGAACAACCTCCGCTGGCGGCCAAACAGATGATCGGTCTTCATCGCCAATTCGTCTTTGCCAGTGACTCCTGTTTCCGTCTGCCTGAACTGAGCCTCATCGCCGGCGCTATTCTGACTTATGCTGCTGCTGTTATGCCGCCAGTCCCTTCAGGTTTCTGGGATCGCACTCCCCAGGCAACGCCAGGACGCTTGCGGCGGCTCCTGGACAGGGCTGATTTTCCAACTTTCTTGTTCGATGACCCGCAAATTCGAAAAAAGGACTCGGTTACGGCCCACTTACCCAAGGGGATCGAGGTGCATCGCCGTCTCAGACGGGCTGCTTGACCCATTTTTACCGGAAAGTAAAGGGAAACTAAAGATGAATGAATTTTCTTCGAAAGAAGCATATCATGCAAATCGGAAGATACGATCTGCCAAATGATCGATCAAAAGGTCAATCAGTGAAATATGCACCAAATTGGCCTGGTATATTTCATCATTACCTGCAATGTCGGAGTCGAATCATGGCTGACAAACCGAAAAAATTGCTCGATCGGGTGCGTGACAAACTGCGTCTGAAGAACGACAGCTACGCCACCGAGAAGACATATGTCGGTTGGATCAGGCGCTATATCCTCTTTCATCAGAAGCGCCATCCCGCTAAAATGGGCAAGTTGGAGATCGAGGCCTTTCTTACCCATTTGGCGGTCGACGGTAACGGAGTAGAATTCATTTAAATAATTTGTCAACATGTGTAGCCATATATGTCATCATAGTCCTTATGAAGCTGAGCGCATACGCCGAGAAACTGGGGATCAGCTACAAGACCGCATGGCGCTGGTGGAAAGAGGGAAAGCTCGACGCCTATCAGATGGAAACAGGCACCGTCATCGTGCATGAGCCGATCGATGGACCTGCCGGCATCGCCCTCTACGCCAGGGTGTCGAGCGCCGACCAGAAAGACGACCTGGTGCGACAGCTTGAGCGCTTGCAGACTTACGCCATTGCCAAAGGCGATACGGTGAGCAGGATCGTGACGGAGGTGGCGTCCGGGCTGAATGAAAGCAGGCCGAAACTGACCGCCCTGCTCAGGGATGGCTCGATGTCCGCCAGACTGTACGGGCTATGCGGTCAGCAAGTGTGCGTTTCAGGAAGCGCTGCGCAATCTCCAGGCTGGGGTTGACAACTGGTTGACAACTGTCACGTCCGCAAAAAGGGGGAACGCAAGGGGCTGCGGATGGAATTTCCCAAGCGCAAGACCCGCAAGCACGGACTGGGCGCTTGCCGCTGAACCATCAAGGTGTTGGATGGATGCATCCAGTTGCCGCGCATCGGCGTCGTGCGTCTGAAGGAGCATGATTGTCTCCCCACCGACAAGCGCATCACGCAAGCGACGATCCGTGAGCGCGCCGGACGTTGGTTCGTGTCAGTGCTGGTGGAAGAAGAAGCGCCGACTGGGGACATACCCTCGGTAGCGACCGAGGTAGCGACCGAGACAGTAAGCAACAAGGCAACCAGCGATGTGCTGGGCGGCAATGTGCTGGGCGGCGATGTAGGCATCAAGACGCTTGCCACCTGTTCAGATGGAACTTGCTGCGCAAATCCAAAAGCGTTGGCTGCGAAAATCAAGTTTACAGAGAGACGTTCTCTCCGACACGCTGCCAGGTCCAAGAGAACGGTTACGCCACTCAGAATCAAGCATTGCACGCTGATGCTCCATGCGTTCTTCTGCGTGGTGGCCAGCCGTCGGTGAGCCCAAAAGTCAGATCGTGCCGGCGGCGGCGTTTGGAGGCGTTGACTTTGGGACGTGGTAGCGTCAAAGCGGAGTGAGACGCCATGACCCTGTCACCCGTCTGCTGTTGCGGAGGTTTTTGCGGCGATTCTTGGCGATTGGGGTAAAATGGAGGGAGCTGCAGCGTTTCTGCTGCAAGCCTGGCGTACACCGAAGCAGACGAGGAGTGTATGACGGACAATTTACAGCTGCCAAGGGCAGTGGAACCGCGTTCGGCTCAACCTGCTGCCGAGCGTGCAGTGCATTGGGACAGATCGAGCCGAGCCGTGGGGGAGGAGGTCGACCTTCCTGCCCCTGAAATCATTGCGCTCAACCGGATGGGGTTTGGCCCTCGTCCGGGAGACCTGGAGGCATTGTATGCGCTGGGCAGCGACAGCACTGCGCGGTTGCAGGTCTATGTCGACCAACAGCTGAATCCAGAGTCGATCGACGACAGTGCATGTGATGCGCTGCTGGCCGCCCAGGGCTTTAGCACACTCGGCAAGAGCCGACAGCAGCTTTGGCAGGAGCATGTGGTCAAAGAAGGCGTCACCAGGGAGGAGCGCATGCAGCCGGTTTCCGAGACCCTGCGGGCGACTTTTCTGCGTGCAATCTACAGCAAGCGGCAGTTGGTCGAAGTTCTGGCAGACTTTTGGCACAACCATTTCAACGTCTATGGCTGGGATTCGTGGAGTGCGGGCACGTGGGTGCATTACGACCGGGATGTTGTGCGCGGGAATCTGCTCGGCAATTTCCGACAGATGCTGGGGGCGGTGGCGCAAAGCGCAGCGATGTTGTACTACCTGGACAATGTGTCCAACACCAGCGCAGGTCCGAACGAGAACTATGCGCGCGAGCTCTTCGAGCTCCACACGCTGGGGGCTGAGAACTATCTGGGGGTTGCCTCGATTGTCGGGCCGGACGGTCAGTATTTGCATCCTGCACCCAAAGACGCCAACGGCCATCCGCTGTTGTACATCGACGAGGACATTTATGCTGCGACACAGTGCTTCACTGGCTGGCGCATCAATACGGAGAGCGGCGATTTTCAGTTTGTCGATTCGGTGCACGCCAAATACTCCAAAATTGTGCTTGCACAGGCTACCCCCAGCGGTGCTGGCGTCCAGGACGGCGAGTTTGTGCTTGACCTGCTCGCTGCGCACCCGGGCACGGCGCGCTACCTCTGCCGCAAGCTCTGTCGGCGGCTGATCGCCGACGTCCCGCCTGAATCGATTGTAGAAGCGGCCGCGGCAGTCTTTTACAGCCAGCGAGAAGCGCCAGACCAGCTCAAGCAGGTTGTGCGCACGATTTTGCTTTCCCCTGAATTTCGGGCCGCGTGGGGGGAGAAGATCAAGCGCCCGTTGGAATATACCTGCAGCCTGCTCCGTGCGTCCGGCGCCAACTTTGCCTGGAGCGATTCTTTCCGCTATCGCTATGATGCGTTGGGCCAGGCGTTTTACAACTGGCGCCCGCCCGACGGCTATCCTGACCGCAAAGAGGAGTGGTCGAGCACCATGCCGATGCTCCAGCGTTGGCGGTTTTGCAACTGGCTGATGGATGGCTGGCGGGTTGGTGGAGAGGGGCCTGACAAAGAGACGCTGCGCATCGACTGTCGCAGCCAGATGCCGGCCCACATCACCTCTGCAGCAGCCATCGTGGAGTTCTGGGCGCAGCGTCTGCTGGGGCGCAGCCTGCCTGCGGCGGAACGCGAGCCCCTCATCGAATTCATGGCCGGTGGACGCAACCCGGAAAACAGCCTGCCGGCCAGCCAGATTGACAAGCAGCTGCGTTTTTTGGTAGGGCTTTTTTTCATGGCCCCTTCGTTTCAGTGGCGCTGATCCAGGCACAGGAGACAGGAAAAAGGAGAGAGTTCGATGTTCAAACCATCGCGACGGGGCTTTCTCGTCGGCTGTTCGGCTGCGATCGCAACCTGGGCCAGCGGCCTGAGTTTTACTGCTTTTGGCAGCGCCGGGACCGAACCGAACCAGGAGATTCTTGTGGTTGTGTTTTTGCGGGGTGGGGTCGACGGCCTCAACATCGTGCTGCCGATCGCCGGGGAGGATCGCGCATATTACGAGGCGCGACGCCCGCGGCTGGCTGTGCCGGTGACAGGAGCAAACGCTGCGCTGCCTCTCGACGAACGTTTGGGGCTGCACCCAGGGGCCACTGCGCTTTATGGACTTTACCAGGACCAGAAACTGGCGATCGTCCACGCTGCGGGGTTGACCAGCGACACGCGCAGCCATTTCGATGCAATGCAGTTTATGGAGCTCGGGACCCCGGACAGCAAATCGAGCACGACCGGCTGGTTGACGCGCCATCTGCGCAGCGCCAGCAATCTGCCCCCCTCCCTCATCGTCCCAGCGCTGGCAGTCGGCAATCTGCAGCCTTCTTCGCTGCTCGGCAACCGCCAAAGCATCGGCATGACGACCCCCAACGACTTCAATTTTGGCGGACACCGGGAATTCGGGGACTGGCAGCGGGTCGCTCTGCGCAAAATGTACGACGGCAGTTCATGGCTCCATCAGGCCGCTGTGCAGACGATGGATGCGCTGGACGTTGTCGAGCGGGCCAACCCTGGCACCTATACCCCCGGCAACGGCGCAGTCTATCCCAACAGCGGTTTTGGCCGCAGCCTGCAGACTGTGGCGCAGGTGATCCGGATGCAGCTGGGGCTGCAGGTCGCCACCCTCGATCTGGGCGGATGGGACACGCACGAATACCAGGGCGACGCGGGCACTGGGTATCTGTCGGACAAACTGAAAGAGTTGGGCCAAGGAATCGAAGCGTTGCTGCTGGATCTGTCCAACGACAACGGGACCGACCACACCCGCCGGCTGACCGTGGTGGTCATGAGCGAGTTTGGACGCAGTTTTCAAGAGAATGCCAGCCGAGGCACCGACCACGGGCACGGCAACATCATGCTGGTGGCAGGAGGGGCAGTCAACGGGGGGCGCGTCCATGGGGAATGGCCCGGGCTCGCAACCGATCAGCTGTATGACCGCCGCGACCTGGCCATCACCACCGACTACCGCCGTGTGCTCAGCGAAATTTTGATCCGACGGCTGGGCAACCCACAGCTGGGGGCGGTCTTCCCAGGCTATCGCAGCTACACCCCACTGGATGTCGTCCAGGGCACCGATCTGAACCCGGACTACACCGAAGAGACTCCTGCTTCTGGCCAACGCATCTATCTGCCTGCCGTGCAAAACTGACGCTTGCGCCCGAGCCGATTTCGTGCTATTACATAAAATAAAGAGTATGAATAGTTTGAAAGGAGCTGGAAAAGATGTCTGCCTTGTGCGTCGAGTGTGATGCGGAGTTGAATCTGACCCGCCGAGCCCGGCCTGGCCAGCGACTTGTCTGTCCCAACTGCGGTGTGCAGCTGGAAGTGATCAGCGCCTACCCGGTCGAGGTCGATCTCGCCTACGATGACGGCGAGGAAGGGGAGGACCTGGATGGCGACGGGATCGACGAGGAGGAGCTCGATGAGCTGGAGGAGGCGGCGCTCCTGCCGGGCAAGCGTCGCCGCCCGCTGGAGGCGTTTGACGACGAGTTCGACGAAGCCTTCGACGAAGAACAGGAGTTTGACGAGGAGGACTCCCTGGGGCTGGACAGGAACGACCAGAGTGTGCGCAGGTACAGCGGCCGCTGATCGGGGAGCGCCCGCAGGACAGAGATGACAGGCAATTTTGAACGCTACCGGATTCCAGCTGCCGCCCACCGTGTGGAAGAGGAGATCAAGCGCAGCCGGTTTGTGACGACGGTGGGGTACACCCCCACCTTGGAGGCGGCGCGCGCATTTGTGTCCGCAGTCCGGGCGGAGTTTGCCGACGCGTCGCACAACTGCTGGGCCTATGGGGTCGGTGCACCGGGCAGCACCAGCCAGATTGGGATGAGCGACGACGGAGAGCCCCACGGCTCTGCGGGCCGCCCGATGCTGACCGTGTTGTTGCACAGCGGGGTCGGCGATCTGACAGCTGTGGTCACGCGCTATTTTGGAGGGACGCTGCTGGGGGTCGGTGGGCTGGTGCGCGCCTACAGCGGCGGTGTGCAGCTGGCGCTGCGCACTTTGCCTACGGTGGAGCGTGTCCCCTGGGTGCAGCTGGAGATTGTGATCGACTACGCAGCTGTGACGCCGTTTCAACGGCTGCTGCCAGAGTACGAAGCGACGCTCCTGGCCCAGGAATTTGCCGTCGATGCGACCTTTCGTGTGCAGTTGCCGTTCAATCGGGCTGAACCGTTGCGGGCTGCGTTGGTAGAATTGACCCACGGCCAGGCATTGGTAGGCTCTGTCGAGCCTGGGTAAACGAACAAAGAAGCGGTTCCAAACATTCTGATCGAGGAGACAGCAAAAACGTATGGCGCTTTATGGCGGTATTGAGGCGGGTGGCACCAAGTTTGTCTGTGCGGTTGCCAGCGAACCTGGGGAAATTCGGGAGGAGATTCGATTTCCCACTGCTGCGCCTGCGGAGGCGTTGGCGCAGGCAGTGGCGTTTTTTCGGTCCCATGCCGAGCGGGAGCCGTTGCTCGCAGTGGGCGTCTCCTGTTTTGGGCCGGTAGACCCCAATCCAGCTTCGCCGACCTTTGGCTATTTGACCACGACCCCCAAGCCGCACTGGGCGCACACCGACGTGGTTGGCCAGCTGCGCGCCGCCCTGCAGGTGCCGGTGGGCTTTGACACGGATGTCAACGGGGCTGCCCTGGGCGAGCACCGCTGGGGCGCAGCGCGCGGGCTGGACACGTTTGTCTATCTTACCATCGGGACTGGGCTGGGAGGAGGCGGGATGGTCAATGGACGCCTGCTGCACGGGCTGATGCACGCCGAAATGGGCCATATGCGCATCCCCCACGACCGCAGCCGGGATCCTTACCCGGGCTGGTGCACCTACCACGGCGACTGTTGGGAGGGGCTGGCCTGTGGCCCGGCCATCGAAGAGCGCTGGCAGCAGAAGGGGATGTCCTTGGGGCCAGAACACCCTGCCTGGGAGCTGGAGGCGCATTATCTGGCATTGGGGGTGACGAATATCATTCTGACCCTTTCTCCTCAACGGATCATCTTGGGCGGAGGGGTCATGGATCAGCAGCAGCTCTTTCCGCTGGTGCGTCGCGAGGTGCGGCAGCTGCTCAACGGCTATGTCCAGAAAGCAGAGGTCGGTGAAGCGATCGACACGTACCTTGTGCCTCCTCAGCTGGGCAACCGAGCAGGAGTGCTGGGGTCGATCGCTCTGGCGATGGATGCAGCTCTGTGACAGAGGGGCGCACGATGGATCCGCTGGTTTTTGAACCGACCGAACATCCTCATCGCCGACGCAACGCCCTGACGGGCGACTGGGTATTGGTTTCTCCCCATCGCACCAGACGTCCCTGGCAGGGCCAGGTCGAAAAGCAGCCTCAGGAGAGCCGCCCTGCCTACGACCCAACCTGTTATTTATGTCCTGGAAACGCTCGCGCAGGTGGGCATCAGAATCCCTCCTACAGCAGCACTTTTGTCTTTGACAACGATTTTGCTGCGCTGCTGCCGGTCGGCCCGCACGGGGAGGTGGGAAGCGGCGATCTGTTTCAAGCGCAAGCGGAAACGGGCCTCTGTCGGGTGATCTGTTTCAGCCCGCGCCACGACCTCACCCTGGCCGAAATGGCGGTGCATGACCTCTGCCAGGTGGTGGAGGTCTGGGTCCAGCAGGTGGAGGAACTGGGTGCTCGGCCGGACATCCGCTATGTGCAGGTCTTTGAAAATCGGGGGGCGATCATGGGCTCCTCCAACCCGCACCCGCACGGTCAGATCTGGGCGAATTACACGGTGCCGCTCGAGCCGGCCAAGGAAGACAGAGAGCAGCAGCACTACTTTGAGCGCTACGGGCGTCCGCTGCTGGTCGACTATCTGGAGCAGGAGCTGGCGCGTGAGGAGCGGCTGGTCATACAGAACGAGCACTGGGTGGTGGTTGCCCCTTACTGGGCGGTCTGGCCTTTCGAGGTGCTGGTGCTCCCGCGTCGTTCGGTTCTGGCGCTTCCTGATCTGTGCAGAGAAGAGCGTGGGGCGCTGGCAGAAATTCTCAAGCGACTGACGACCCGCTACGACAACCTGTTTGAATGCAGTTTTCCGTACAGTATGGGGTGGCACGGCCAGCCAACCGACGGCGAGCGGCATCCTCACTGGCAGCTGCACGCGCACTTCTACCCGCCGCTGCTGCGTTCGGCCACAGTCAAAAAATTTATGGTGGGCTATGAGATGCTCGGGATGCCGCAGCGCGACATTACGGCAGAACAGGCTGCCGCTCGGCTGCGGCAGATGAGCGAGCTGCACTACAGGCTGGCGTCCCATCCGCCTGAGCCAGAATGGCCTGGGCCGTGAGGTTATCGGTGGCCAGCACGTCGAGGTAGTGCCCACGCAGCGCCCCCAGAATGGCGGGGGCCTTGCTGAACCCGCGCGCGACCGCAATGACCTTGGGGATGCGGCGCAGATCTTCCAGCTCCACCCCGATCACGCGGCGGTTGATTTCGAGGCCAGCCGTGTTGCCGGCGGCATCAAAAAAGCGGCCTGCCATTTCTCCGATCGCACCCAGGGCGCGCAAGGTGGCCAGATCGGCGCGTGTCATCAGACCGGCCCGCAGAAAGCTGGAATCTTGTTCGTCGAGCGAGCCGATGCCGGTGAGGGCGAGCTGCACCGCCCGCGCCCGCCGCAACGCTTCGCCGACAGAGGGTTCTGCCAGAAACAGATCGCGAACGTCTGCACGTTCTACCAGCACAGGGGCGTGCAGGTCGTAGTGGCGTCCGCCAAGCTTGGCTGCCACCATGCGGGCCAAATCGGGCCCGTCTATGACCAGCGCACCGACCCCGCCCATGAGTTGGACCACATCGATCTGGCGGGCCAGGTGGTTGGGCAGTGCACTCACGGTGGCATGCACGCCAGTGCCCCAGGCGACGCCGATCGTGGCGCCGGGGGGCAGGTCCGGGATGATGCGCTGCAGATAGATGGCGGCCAGCTGGCCTGCACCGGCCACCAGTGCAGCAGGGCTGCTGTCCGGCTTTGCCTCCAGCACCAGCGCATCTGTCAGCTCAAAACGGGAAACCAGGGCGGTCTCCAGGCTGAAATCGCGCGGGATAGGGGTTTTGATGTGGACCTCGACGATGCCCCGTTCCCAGGCTTCTTTGAGCAGGCGCGAGACCTTCGAGGTCGAAACCCCCAGCCGCCCTGCGATCTCGGCCTGGTCTTGGTTCAGTTTGTAGTAAAGGCTGGCGACCATCGCCAGCAAGTCGTCCCGCTCGTTCATTTGACTGGTGCCTTTGTTGCAGCCTGGCCAGCTTTTTAAGCTTAAAAGAAGCTGCATCGCCTGCAAATTTTTGCAAAAGAATACCATGCTGCCGGTAAGGCTGTCAATCCAGCCTGGTTCTGAAAACGGGTGGGTCAGCAGGAAAAAGCGCTTGGTGGAGGGCTGTTCGGGGCCGTTTTGGAGTCTAGGAGTCTCCAACACAGGCTTGGCACAGGCTTGACAAAGGATGGAGGGTATGGTATTTTGGGTGCAAGAATTTTCAACAATTGAATTTTTTTGCCCCTGCGGTAAAATTTGAACTCCAACTGCGCGACTGCAGAGGTTGCTTTGCGCAAGAGAGACTACGGACAGAAAGCTTGAACAACATGGGTGTGCGCTGCGACGGCTTTGTTTTCGATCTGGACGGCACGGTCTATCTGGGGGATGCAGCGCTGCCTGGCAGCGTTGAGGGGATTGCAGCGCTGCGGCAGCGTGGCAAACGGGTGCTTTTTGTGAGCAACAAGCCTTTGGAACCGCGCACCCGCTATGCTGCCAAGCTGACCCGGCTGGGAATTCCGACGCTGGCGGAGGATGTGATCACCTCGGGGTTTGTGTTGGGCCATCATCTGGCCAGGCATCAGCCGGCCCTGCGCTACTATGTGATCGGCGAGGAGTCCTTGCGGGATGAGCTGCGCGGGCACGGGTTGACGGTGCTGGGTGAACTGGAAGATCAGGACCCCAGAGAGGTGCTGGCGGTGGAGGAGATCGATGCGGTGGTGGTGGCCTTCGATCGCACGCTGGATTACCGCAAGCTCAACACTGCCTACCAGGCGTTGATGCGGGGAGCTTTTTTTTGTGCCACCAATGGAGACAAGAGCTGCCCGATGCCGGGCGGGGCCATTCCAGACGCGGGTGGAACGATTGCGGCCCTGGAGACGATGACCGGGCGTCGCCTGCAGCTGCTGGCGGGCAAGGATGGGGCAGAACGCGGGCATGCTGACAGCCGTGGCGTTGAGTGGGGTGAGCACTCGGGCGGATGTCGCCCAGATGGCCACGCCCCCTACGTTTGCGATCGAGCAGTTGAGCGAACTGGCCGCTCTGATCGAATGAGCGGCGGGTTTGTTGCCTGTGGGGGGGTGGTGCTGCAAACGTCGGCCCGACACCCCTGTGTGTAGTCTGTCGAAAGTGGGGAGAAGGAGGTGACGCCGGACTCGAGTGTCAGAACAACTGGGGCTGCTCAAAGCGGCCGGCATCTGAAATTATCTGAAAATTGGCCACACAAAATTTCCACTGGAGAAACAGGATGAAAACACGTAAGAGTTATTTTGTCTTTGCCGTACTGGTCATCATGTCCATGTTGATCGGTGCCTGTGCTGCCCCGGCTGCGCCGGCTGCCGAAGCCCCAGCAGCCCCGGCTGCCGAGGAAGCGGCCGCAGCGCCAGCTGGCGAGTTCAACTGGCGGGCGCACGAGGGGGAAAGCCTCAAGCTGCTGCTCAACCAGCACCCCTACCAGCAAGCCCTGGTCGGGGAGCTGCCCAAGTTCACCGAACTGACCGGGATCGAAGTCACCTACGACGTCTTCCCCGAGCAGAATTACTTCGACAAGGTGACGATCGACCTGCAGGCAGGGGAGGCCAGCACCTACGACGTCTTCATGACCGGCGCCTATATGATCTGGCAGTACGCCCCGGCCGGCTGGATGGAGCCCCTGGAAGGCTACATCGGCGACCCGAGCAAGACCAACCCAGACTACGACTTTGAGGACATTCTGCCGGGCCTGCGCAACTCGGAAATGTGGACGGGCGAGGCTGGCCGCGACAGCATGGGAGCTGGCTCGCAGTGGGCCATTCCATGGGGCTGGGAATCCAACGCCTACATGTACCGCAAAGACATCTTCGACGCCAATGGTCTGACGCCGCCGGCCACACTCGACGAACTGGTCGCCGTCTCCAAGCAGCTCAAAGAGATCAACCCGGAGATGGCCGGCATTGTGGTGCGCGGCAGCCTGAACTGGGCGACGATTCACCCAGGCTTCATGACCATGTACGCCAGCCAGGGCTGTGTGGACTACGACGAAAACATGGTCCCCCAGATGAACAGCCCCTGTGCAGTCGAGGTCACCGAGAAGTGGATCGACATGATCAAGAGCGCTGGGCCTGAGGCCTGGACGACCTACACCTGGTACCAGGCCGGCTCCGATTTCGGTGCTGGCAAGGCTGCCACGCTCTTCGATGCCGACATCCTGGGCTTCTTCCAGAATCAGCCAGACTCGGCGGCCCCGGAAGTGCTGGGCAACATCGCCTGGGCACCCGGCCCGCGCGGGCCAGACGGCCAGCTCAACACCAACGTCTGGATCTGGTCGCTGGCGATGAACGCTGGTTCCAAGAAGAAGGATGCCTCCTGGCTCTTCATGCAGTGGGCGACAGGCAAAGAATTCCTGACCACCGCAGTTGTCGAAGACCAGTACACGATGGTCAACCCGGTGCGTTCGTCGATCATCGACAACCCGGATTTCCAGAAGCGCATGGAAACGCACACCAACTACATGGAGACGCTGAACGCCATCTCCGAAGGAGACATGCGGATTCACTTCACGCCGTCGCCGATCTTCTTCGAGACGACGACCGAATGGGCGCAGGCGCTGCAGGACATCTACGCGGGCGCCAACGCGCAGGAACGTCTGGATTCGCTGGTGGAAAGCCTGACCGGACAGCTGCAAGACTACGGAATTCTCGAATAGGTGAGCTGGCTGGAGGGGGGGCGGTTCATTCCTGGGCCGCCGCTCTCTCCAGCCTGGAACAACGGTTTTGCGGTGTGCTGCGCCG
>JAPLGY010000539.1 GCA_026389955.1 Caldilinea sp.
GAGTCGGTGGTGTTGACGCTCTGGCCGCCTGGGCCACTGCTGCGGAAGATATCGATCCGGAGGTCGTTGTCGTGGATCACAACGTCGATGTCGTCGGCTTCTGGCAGCACAGCGACCGTCGCTGCGCTCGTGTGGATCCGGCCAGCGCTTTCGGTCACGGGCACGCGCTGCACACGGTGGACGCCAGACTCATATTTCAGCTTGCTGTAGGCGCCCTTGCCCTTAATGGCAAAGACAATCTCTTTGAGGCCGCCCAGCCCGGTCTCGCTCAGGCTCAGCGCCTCAGTTTTGTAGCGGTGCGCTTCGGCCCAACGCTGATACATCCGGTACAACTCAGCAGCGAAGAGGCTGGCCTCTTCGCCTCCCGTGCCTGCTCGAATTTCAACGATGACATTTTTGTCGTCCTTGGGGTCTTTGGGCAACAGGAGTGTTTTCATCGCCTGGTCCAGCGCAGCCTGTTCGTCTTCCAACGCCTCCATCTCCTGCTCAGCCAGCTCGCGCATCTCCTCATCGGCGTCGTCGAGCAGCGCTCGGTTCTCTTCGAGCTGCACAGCGACAGCTGCATACCGGCGGTAGACCTGCGCCAGATCTTCGATCTCCTGCCGCTCGCGGTCCAGATCGCTGAGGCGGGAAAAATCAGCTGCGACCCCAGGATCGGCCATCAATTCAGTCAACTCGTCGAACCGATCGGCGATCCTGGCGACACGGGCGAGAGGAATCGGCATAGCAATCGACCTTTGGCTTGCAACCAGCCGGGTGTATCAGTCTGTAAAAATTGGCAGATGGCCCAGCGCAACGATTTCGTTCCAGTCCTGGGAAGAGCCTTCGGTAAAGACCGCCATCTCGGCGACGACGGTTGCCTCCGCCAGCACCATCAGCTGGCGCATGGCGCGCAGCGTGCTGCCGGTGCTGATGACATCGTCGATCAGGGCCACCTGTCTGCCGCGCACCAGCTGCAGATCTTTGCCGTCGACAAAGAGGGTCTGTGGCCTCCCGGTGGTGATGCTGAGCACGTTGCTCTCCAGGCAGTTGACCATGTACGGCTTGCGCACCTTGCGGACGACCACATAGGGCAGGCCGCTGTGTGCTGAAAGCGCGTGGGCCAGCGGGATGGCTTTGACCTCAGGGACGACCAAGACGTCGGTGGTTTGTGGCAGGCGGGCAGCCAGCACTGCTGCCGCTGTTTCCACCACTGCGGTGTCTCCCAGCATGTTGAAAATTGCGATTTTGACCCCTGGCGCCACTTCAAAGATCGGCAGATGGCGTTCGAGGGGGCCGATCTGCACCGTATACCTGCGTCCGTCGTAGCTCATACCTGTCCCTTCCAGCCTGAATCCATTGCCTGTGCAACACTTTAGTTTATCATGTGCAAGGCAATTGCTCGAAATCGTCTCTTCCTGGGGGAGTTTCTTGCGGCCTGGCAGCAGCATGTCCGCAGGCGCAGCAGCCGAACGGATTGATCGGCCGACAGACGTCTGCGGCGGGTTTGGGGATCGGCATCCCAAACTGCGCCAACAACGCACACAAATCGGCGAGGGGAAGTCCCATGACACCTGCATAACAGCCCTGCAGTGCGCAGACCGGGGCAAACGGGACGGACTGGATCCCATAGGCGCCCGCCTTGTCCAGGGGATCGCCGCTCTGCACATAGGCGTCGAGCTCGTGGTCGGTGTAGGCACGCATCGTGACGAGGGTCTGGTTGACCCGGGTGGCCAGCCGGCGGTCGGGGAGGCGGAGCACGGTCACTGCGCTGGTCACGGCATGGTCGCGCCCGCGCAGGGCACGCAGCATCTGTGCGGCCTCGGCGGCGTCGGCCGGCTTGCCGTAGAGGAGACCGTCCAGTGCCACGGTCGTGTCCGAGGCGACGATCAGCGCATGGGGGCTTTGCTTCTCCACCAACCCAGCGGCCGCCCAGGCCTTGGCTTCGGCAAGCCGTTGGGTCATTGCGGCGGCCTCTTCCCCGGGCAGCGGGCTCTCATCGATGGCGGCGACCTGGATCGAAAAAGGCACTTCCAGGTCGCGCAGAAACTGTTGGCGGCGTTGGCTGGCCGAGGCCAAAATCAGAGCAGGTGAAACGGGCATGGACTTCTTTATACCATGTTCGGGAGGGTTTTGAAAATGCCCTCTCCCTTGCAGCTCCGTACAGGGGTTGCGTCCTGGGGACTTTCTGCATGTCTGGCTCCGCCCACAGCTTTGTTATAATCCATCCTACAGGGAGCGCGGCGGCGAACGCCGCATGTTTGACAACGAACAGGCAGAACCATCATGGCCGACGATTTTGTTCATCTGCACGTCCACTCTGAATATTCACTGCTCGACGGGCTGGGCCGGATCAAAAATCTGGTCAAAGAGGCAGTCAAACTGGGCCAGCCAGCGCTGGCGTTGACCGACCATGGGGCCATGCATGGCGCCATCGAGTTTTTCCGTGCCTGCCGTGACGCTGGCATCCGTCCTTTGGTGGGGGTCGAAGCCTACCAGACCGCTTGGGGCCGGCCGATGGGGGGCCGAGACCCCCAGCGGGACCGTGAAAACTATCATCTGTTGTTGCTGGCCAAAAACATGGTTGGCTACCGCAACCTGCTCAAAATTGCTTCGCACAGCCAGCTCGATGGCTACTACTACAAGCCGCGGGTCGACCATGATTTTCTGGCTGCCCACGCTGAAGGGATTGTCGCCAGCACCGGCTGTCTGGGGGCTGAGGTGCCCCAGCTTTTGCTGCAGGGCAAAGAACGCGAGGCCTACGAACGTCTTGGCTGGTACGTGGAGCTCTTTGGCAAAGAGAACTTTTTCGTCGAGCTGCAGGAGCATTCCATCCCCGATCTGGTGAAGGTCAACAAGACGCTGGTTCCTTGGGCTGCCCGTTTCGGGCTCAATCTGGTCGCCACCAACGATGTTCATTATGTGCGTGCACAGGATGGTGGCCCGCACGACGTGTTGCTCTGTGTCCAGACCGGCGTCACGATCGACCAGCCCAATCGGATGCGCATGAGCGACGGCAGCTACTTTCTGAAAAGTCGGGCTCAGATGGAGGCCACCTTCCAGCCGCTGTTGGATCTGCCAGCCAGTGCGTTCGAGCATTCTCTGCGGGTGGCCGAAATGTGTGAGGTCGACCTCGAAGACCCCACCTACCACCTGCCTGACCTGCCTATTCCTGCGGGCCACACCTATGAGACCTATCTGCGCCAGCTGACCGAGGAAGGCGTGCAGCGGCTTTACGGCGCGCGTGCGGCAGAGACGGAGGTGCAGGAACGCAAAGAGCGTGAGCTGCGCACCATCCACGCCATGGGCTTTGATGTCTATTATTTGATCGTGGCGGATCTGTGCAATTTTGCGCGCAGCCGCAACATCTGGTGGAATGTGCGGGGGTCTGGGGCTGGCTCGCTGGTCGCCTACTGCACAGGCATCACCGGCATCGACCCGCTCAAGAACAACTTGATCTTTGAGCGCTTTCTCAACCCCGGCCGCGTCACCATGCCTGACTTCGACCTGGATTACCCCGACGACCAGCGTGAGGAGATGATCCGTTATACGGTCGAGAAATATGGCGAATCCCAGGTCGCCCAGATTGCGACCTTCAACCGGATGAAAGCCAAGGCGGCCGTGCGGGATGTTGGCCGCGCCCAGGGGGTGGATCTGGCCAAGGTGGACTATCTGGCCAAACTGATCCCAGGGATCCCGGGCAAGCCGGTGACGATCCAGGACTGCTTGACCGAGGGGCACGAATTTTACAGCCAGGAGCTGGTCGATCTTTACGCCAAGGAAGAGTGGGTCAAAAAACTGCTCGACACAGCCATGCAGTTGGAAGGGGTCGCCCGCAACGCCGGCATCCATGCGGCTGCCGTGATCGTGGCGGACCGCGAGTTGACCCACTACACCCCGATCATGCGCGGCAGCAAAGCCACGGTGACCAGCACCATTGCGCAGTACGAATTCCCGATCCTGGAGTCGATCGGGCTGCTCAAGGTCGACTTCCTCGGCCTCAGCACCCTGTCGGTCATGCGCGAGGCTGCACGGCTGATCCAGCAGCGGCACAACATTGTCTACACGCTGGAAAACATTCCCTACGAAGGGGATGCTGCCCGTGACGCCTTCACCCTGCTCTCCAGCGGAGAAGTCAGCGGGGTCTTCCAGGTGGAGAGCCAGGGCATGCGCCGCGTGCTGACCGAGATGAAGCCCTCTACCTTCGAGCACATTGTCGCCATGATCTCGCTTTACCGGCCCGGCCCGCTGGAGTACATCCCAGCCTTCATCCGGCGCATGCACGGTGACGAGCCGGTCGA
>JAPLGY010000450.1 GCA_026389955.1 Caldilinea sp.
GGGAATGACGAGGCAGATGGACAGACTTTGTCCGCACAAAAGGAGGGGACGATGACAACCACACAAAATGAATTTGGCTCAATCACCTTGGAGCCAGCCCCGTCGGTTTCTGAAAACGGCCTGACGCGTGGGCGTCGGCCCGAGTGGCTGCGCGTGCGTGCCGCAGACAGCCCCAAATACCGCGAGTTGACCGCACTCTTTCGCGGCCAGCGCCTGCACACGGTCTGTGAAGAGGCGATGTGCCCCAATATTGGCGAATGTTGGGGCCGCGGCACAGCCACGTTTCTGCTCATGGGGGATACCTGCACCCGTTCCTGTGGGTTTTGCAAGATCAAGACTGGCCGTCCAGGAATGTTGGACCCGGATGAGCCTCGCCGTGTCGCCGAGTCGATCCGTGCGATGGGGCTCAGCCATGCTGTGCTGACCAGCGTCAACCGCGACGAACAGTCCGACGGCGGGGCTTGGGTTTTTGCCGAGTGCTTGTTCTGGATTCGCCAGCTGGTGCCCGGCTGCACGGTCGAGGTGCTGATCCCAGATTTCAAGGGGGACTGGCCGGCGCTCCAGGTGGTCATGGACGCACAGCCCGAGATTCTCAACCACAACACGGAGACTGTCCCTCGGCTCTACCGTACCGTGCGCCCGCAGGCCCGGTATCTGCGCACGCTGGAACTGCTTCAACGTGCCCGGCAGATGGACAGCGAGGCGCTGACCAAGTCAGGGATCATGGTCGGGCTGGGAGAGAGCTGGGATGAGATTTTGCAGGTCATGGATGACTTGCGGGCCCACGAGGTGGACATCATGACGATCGGCCAGTATCTGCAGCCCAGCCGCTTTCATCTGCCGATTGTGCGTTACTATACGCCGGACGAGTTTGCACGGCTCAAGGAAGAAGGGGAGGCGCGCGGGTTCAAGTGGATGGAGAGTGGCCCGCTGGTGCGTTCCAGCTACCACGCCGATGGACAGGCCCACCTCAGCCCGCGTTTTCCAACAGCTCAGCGGGCGATGTCGGCGGGTTCGCTGTGACCCCTAGCGCAGCGTTGGGAGCCCGCCTGCTCAGCTACTTCGAGCAGCGCTGTGACGAACTGCTTGGCACGATCGGCTTGCTGGTCACCCAGGAGACCCCCAGCCACGACAAGGGGCGGCTCGACGCCTTTGCCGGCTTGCTGGCGGGGCGCCTGGAGGCTGCTGGCGCGGCGGTCGAGCTTCTCCCCCAGCCGGAGCAGGGCAATCATCTGCTGGCCCGTTTTGTGCACGGCAATGACACCCAGCCGCCGGCGCTGGTTCTTTGCCACTACGACACTGTCTGGCCTGTGGGATCCTTGGCAACCCATCCTTTCCGTGTGGAAGGGGGGAGAGCCTATGGGCCGGGCATTTTTGACATGCAGAGCAGCCTGGTGCTGGTCGAAGCGGGGCTGCGGGCAGTGCGTGAGCTGGACATTCTCCTGCCGCGCCCGGTCTTTGTGCTCATCACCTCTGACGAGGAGATCGGCAGTGTTTCGTCGCGTGCACGGATCGAACAGGAAGCACTGGGGGCTGCCTACGTGTTGGTGATGGAGTCGCCGCTGCCGGGAGGGGTGTTGAAGACGACGCGCAAAGGAATTGGGACTTTTCAGGTCGAGAGTGTGGGCCGCGCAGCCCATGCGGGTGTCGACCCGGAACGGGGCATCAACGCGATCGCCGAAATCGCCCATCAGATTCTGGCGATCCAGGCGTTGGCGGACCGGGAGGCAGGGACCACTGTGAGTGTCGGCAGGGTGGTCGGGGGGACAGCGACCAACGTGGTGCCGGCCCGGGCTTCCTTGCAGGTGGACGTGCGGGCGTGGACCGAAGCGGAGGCCAGCCGGGTGGCTGCTGCCCTGGCCCGGCTGCAGCCGGTGCTGCCGGGCGCACAGGTCACGGTCAGCGGTGGGTGGAACCGGCCGCCGTTGGAACGAAGTGCGACCGGTGCCCTTTTCGAGCGTGTCCGGTCGATTGGACGGACGGTCGGGCTGGAACTGGCCGAGGGAGGCACCGGGGGGGGCAGCGATGGCAATTTCACCGGCGCATTGGGGGTGCCGACGCTGGATGGGTTGGGCGTGCCGGGGGAGGGTGCCCATGCCGACCACGAACAGATTCAAGTCGATGCGATCGCCGGCCGTGCGGCGCTTCTGACAGCGAACTGGGCCCAGCTCTGACCCAAGCGGCTGCCGCGAACACGCTGCAGCAACGTGTCACACATCTGGAACAAAGGAAGTGCTGTGGCTGATCTAAAACCTTCTGCCCAACGTGTACAGGACGCCCTGCAGGCGGCCGGTTTTGGCTGCCAGGTGGTGGAACTGCCCGATTCGACGCGCACAGCGGCCGAGGCGGCTGCGGCTGTCGGCTGTGCCGTCGAACAGATCGCCAAATCGCTGATTTTTGCCGGCAGCAGCAGCGGGCAGGCCTTTCTGGTGATCGCAGGGGGCGGGAACCGGGTCGACGAAAAAAAAGTAAGCGCCTTGTCGGGCGAAAAAATTGTGCGGGCGGGCGCTGAGTTTGTGCGTGCCCAGACCGGCTATGTGATCGGGGGGGTGCCTCCCATCGGCCACCCCAGCCCGTTGCGCACCTGGATCGACGCAGATCTGTTGAGCTACACTGCAATCTGGGCTGCTGCGGGCCATCCCCACGCGGTCTTTTGTCTGACACCAGCCGACCTGGTGGCAATGACCGGCGGCGTGGTGGCCGAAGTCAAGGCTGCTGTCACGGCCGCGGGGGCTCGGTAGACTCCATGCTGCTTGCGCTCGACACAGCTTCGACAACTGCTTCGGTGGCTGTCTACGACCCAGACCGCTCGATGTTGCTGGGCGAGATCACGTGGGAAGGCCGACGGCGCCAGACACAAAATTTGATGCCGCAGGTGCGCCAGCTGCTGGAGACGGTGGGGGTGTCGGTCGACCAGCTGAAGGCGTTGGCAGTCACCACCGGACCGGGCAGTTTTGCAGGGGTTCGGATCGCCATCAGCGCTGCCAAGGGGATTGGGCTGGGGTTGGCGGCGGTGCCGGCGGCGGTAGGGGTGCCGACCCTGGCGGTGACCGCAGCTCCCTGGCTGCAGGTGGCTGCAGGCTGCATGCCAGCGCCGAGGGTCTGTGCGGTTCTGGCTGCGGGTCGCAGCCGCTACTACTGGGCATTTTTTGCCGCTGAAGACCGGCTGCTGCGCCCTGGCCCAGAAGCGCATCACACGGGCAGCGCTGCGGAGTTGGCCGATGCTCTGTCCAGGGATGGCCGCAAGGTCTGGCTGGTGGGGGAAGTGGACAGCGGCCTGGCAGCCACGGTACAGCGTCGGCCAGAATGTTGTGTGGTCGGGCCCGTGGCCGGCCTGCGCCGAGCCGGGGTGCTGGCTGAACTGGCCAGCACCCTGTTGTCCGCAGGGATCAGCGACAGCCTGGCTGCCTTGCAGCCACTCTATCTGCGTGAGCCCTGACCGATGACCTCCCTTGCCCAGACGGCCTTGTTTCAGCCGATGACGCCCCAGGATGTCCCTTGGGTGATCGAGCTGGAAGTCCTCTCTTTTTCAGCGCCCTGGTCTGCGGAGATGTACCGCCACGAACTGCTCGGCAACCCTCTGGCCGCCTACTGGGTGTTGCGCCCTGGGACAGAGCTGCTGCCGCCGATCCTTGCCTACGGTGGCTACTGGCTGATAGCAGAAGAGGCGCACATCCTCACAATTGCCGCGCATCCTGGCTATCGGCGCCATGGGTTGGGGCGTCGGCTGCTGGGCGAGATGATGGTGCGGGCCCATGCGGCGGGTGCCGTCGAGATCACCCTGGAGGTACGCTCCGGCAACCTGCCTGCCCAGGCATTGTATCACCAGATGGGATTTGTGGTGGTGGGCCTGCGCAAGCGCTATTATGCCGACAACGGCGAGGATGCGCTGTTGATGACCTGGTATGAGCGTGTGGGCCAACAGCGCAGCTGAAGGAGCTTGCGCGGCTGGCCCACACGGCAGGGTCAGGCGAGGTCGAAGCGGTCCAGGTTCATGACCTTGTCCCAGGCTGCCACAAAGTCATGCACAAACTTTGCCTGTGAATCGGCAGACGCGTAGACTTCTGAGAGCGCGCGCAGCTGTGAGTTTGAACCAAAGACCAGGTCGACACGGGTCCCCGTCCACTTGAGTTCGCCCGTGGCGCGATCTCGCCCGTCAAACACCGCCGCATCTGCTGAGATGGCTTCCCACACGGTGTTCATATCGAGCAGGTTGACAAAGAAATCATTGGACAGTGTCTCTGGGCGGTCGGTGAAGCGGCCATGTTGTGACTGGGCATAATTGGCGCCCAGAACGCGCAAGCCCCCGATGAGCACCGTCATCTCAGGGGCAGTCAACGTCAGCAACTGTGCCCGATCGACCAGCAGCTCCTCT
>JAPLGY010000471.1 GCA_026389955.1 Caldilinea sp.
GCGCGACGACTTCCAGCTGCCGGGGATGATCATGGCGCTGCTCGAGCAGGTCCCTGCTGTCGGCAACCACCTCGAGATCGACGGCTACCGTCTGGAGGTCGTCGACATGGACGGGTGGCGGGTCGACAAAGTGCTGGTGCAGAAGGTCCCCTCGACAAACAGTTGACCGGAGGCCCCTCGCCGCTGTAGGATCAAAGCAACGTGAAAAAACCAGTTCAGAACCTTTCCATCCATCTCCACAAGGACGACCCTCATGCAACAGACTCTGACCGACAAAGTTGTCATCATCACGGGCGCCAGCTCCGGCATCGGTGCGGCCACGGCGCGGGCGCTGGCGCGAGAGGGCTGCCAGCTGACCCTGGCGGCCCGTTCGACCAGCCGCCTCGAACAGCTGGCCGAAGAACTTGGCCGCTCGCGGACACTGGTTGTGCCGACCGATCTCACCGACGGCGCCGCAGTTGTCGCCATGGTCGAACAGACCGTGGCCCGCTTCGGTCGCGTCGACGTGCTCTTCGCCAATGCCGGCATCTACATTCCGGGCCAGGTCGCAGACGGGGACCCTGAGGCCTGGGCCACCCTGATGGATGTCAACGTCGACGGCGTGCTGCGCTCCGTGCATGCGGTCCTGCCCCATCTGCTGGCTCAAAAATCGGGCGATATCTTGGTGACCAGCTCGATCTCGGGGCTGATCGACATTCACTGGGAGCCGGTCTACAGCGCCTCCAAACATGCCATCCAAGGCTTTGTCCATACCCTGCGTCGGCAGGTTGCCGCACAAGGCATCCGTGTCGGGGCGATCGCCCCAGGGATGGTGGCCAACGAACTCTGGGGCTTTACCGACCCGGCCCAGATCGCTGCGATGGCGGAGCGCCATGCCAGCCTGACTTCGGAGGATGTGGCCGAGGCCGTGGTCTTCATGCTCTCGCGGCCAGCCCATGTCACCATCCGCGACCTGGTCATGCTCCCCCAAAACCAGGATCTGTAGAAGAAAATGCCTTTGGAGCTCTTTCCAGCAATCCTCGCCGCAGCGCAGCGCATCCGCCCGTTTGTGCGGGCGACCCCCCTAGAAGAATCGCTCGCACTGAGCGAGGCTGGCGGCGACCGGGTTCTGCTCAAGCTGGAAAATTTCCAGCACACAGGCTCTTTCAAGGTGCGCGGGGCCTTCAACAAGCTGCTGGCGCTGCCCCCAGAAGTTCTGGCCCGCGGCGTGGTGGCAGCCTCCTCGGGCAACCACGGCGCTGCTGTCGCCTACGCGCTGCACAAACTGCGGGCCCCCGGGCTGGTCTTCGTGCCCGAACAGACAGCAGCGACCAAACTGGCGGCAATTCGCCGGTTCGGCAGCGCAGTCTGCCTGTGCGGACAGGACACCGTCGTGGCCGAGACGTCGGCCAGGGCCTACGCCGCCGAAGAAGGTCTGGTCTATCTCTCCCCCTACAACGATTGGGAAGTTGTCGCCGGGCAGGGCACGCTGGGCGCAGAGATCGCCCACGACCTGCCCGCCGTCGAGACGATCTACGTCACTGTCGGCGGCGGCGGGCTGGTCGGAGGCATCGCCGGATGGTTCAAAGCAGGGCCTGCCACACGCCCTCCCGTCCGCATCGTCGGCTGCCAGCCCACCCACTCGCCGGTGATGGCCGCATCGGTGCAAGCTGGCCGGATCGTCGAGCTGGAATCGCTCCCCACCCTGTCGGACGGCAGCGCCGGCGGCATCGAGCCGGGCGCGCTGACCTTTGCCCTCTGCCAACAATGGGTCGACGACTGGATCCAGGTCGACGAAGCGGAAATCGCTGCCGCTGTCCGGCTGGTCGCCGCCACCCACCATCAGCTGATCGAAGGGGCTGCCGGCGTCGCCGTGGCCGCCTATCTCAAAGACCCCGAGCGCCGACAGGGACGACAGGTCGCCATCGTCCTGTGCGGCGCCAACCTGGATTTGGAAACGCTCAGATCGATCTTGTAGCTGTTTTCAAGCTGCAACCGCTCCGTCCGGGGCGCAGGCTCAGCGACCGGAAAGCACCACCAAGGTGGCCAGCTGCTGCTGGATGGCGTTCAGCAGCAGCTGGGGCTGCTGTTTCAGATAAAAATGGTCGCCGTCGAAGAGCTGCGTGCGGAAAGAGCCCGACGTCAGCTGCTGCCAGGCGGCCATCCCCTCCAAGTTCAGATGTGGGTCGTGGCGCCCCCAAAAACAAGCGATCGGGCAGGGGAGCGGAGGCATTGACGGCTGACGATAGGTCTCCAGCAACGTCATGTCGGCCCGCATCGTCGGCAGCACGAGCGCACGCAGCTCTTTGTCCTGCCAGACCTCGGAGGGAATTCCGCCGTAGCGGCTCTGCAGCTGGTCCAGGAACTGCAGATCGGGCAGGGCATGCAGGTCGCTGACCGTCCTGGGCCAGTGGGGCGCCGAACGGCCAGAAACCCACAGCTGGAGCGGCAGCGGCAGCCCCCGCTCGCGCAGCCGGCAGCTCAGCGCATACGCGATGGCAGAGCCCATGCTGTGGCCAAAGAAGGCATACGGGCGGTCCAGAAAAGGCAGCAACGCCGGCACCAGCGCGTCGAGCAGCTGCTCCATGCTGGTGAGGGCTGTTTCTTTGAAGCGGTCTTCGCGGCCGGGCAGCTGCACCGCCTGCACCTCAACCGCTGCGGGCAGCTGCTGCCCCCACAGCCGGTAGACCGTAGCGCCGCCCCCTGCATAGGGAAAACAGAAAAGACGGAACTGAACATCTGGCTGGCGCCGGTAGCAGCGCAGCCAATCGTTGACACGGGTCGTCGTCGCATTCATCTGGATTCCATTCTCCAAGAGGCACCCTCATCTGTGTGGTGGCCCCTCCTCACTTCACACTCTGTTCAAACCGATCGTACAACAAAAGAGACCGTCCACAAAGACGGTCTGCGCGTGTGCAGAGAAAGTTCGACGTTTGTCTGCGGCATTTTTGTTTGAAAGAAAACAGTCACAGAGGCGACGGCCGGATTTGAACCGGCGATGGGGGTTTTGCAGACCCCTGCCTTACCGCTTGGCTACGTCGCCATGTTATACTGTAGAGTAACAAGGCATAGAAAAATTGTCAAATCGGGAGAACAATTCGATGGCCAAGCCGACCCACACAGACGAGATCCTCTACTGTGCACGCTGCGGGATTTCGTTTTTGTGGGCACAGGAGGAGCAGCGCCTGGCAGGCGCCACCCAGCCCCTGCTCTGCCCAGGCTGCCGCCACCTGCTGCCCCCGCCCGGCCGCGAACGTGGGCAGATCAAATGGTTTGACCGCCGCAAACAGTACGGCTTTGTCGTGCGCGCTGGCCAGCCAGAGCTCTATCTGCACCGCAGCGAACTCCAAGGGCGCCGGGTGCCGGCCGTAGGCGATCTGGTCGAATTTGCCGTTGCAGTCACCCACAAAGGTCCCCAGGCGGTCGAGGCCGTGCTGCTCTCGGCGCCCCCTTCTCCCGCCGGGCCGTAGTCCCCCCCTCCTGGGGGGGGATGCCCTGTCGGCCCAGCCGTGCTATACTAAAAGAAGAGATGGCCTCGTGTAGGCTGTTGTTCCCTGTATTGGCCCATGAACTGCTCAGGGTGCGGCCGGTCTCAGGGTTGAATGGCTGGTCAAAGGAGATTTGCCATGACAAAACTACGAATTTTGGTGCCCCATGATGGGTCCGCTTTCTGCCGCCAGATTTATCCGTATTTGCTCAAATTCTTCCCGCCGGAACAGGCAGAACTGGTGCTGTTGCGCGTGGGCGAGCGACCCGTTGCCGGGACGATCACACAGGCACCCCGCCCAGTCAGTCTGGATGTGACGGTGACTGCCTATGCCTCCAGCCAGGAGGCAACGTTGGCCCTCCACCCCATCTACGCCAGCCAGGAGTGGGAAAGCAGCGAGTCTCTGCTGCGCAGCACCCTGGTAGGAGACGTGCACCAGCTCAAAGAGGCTGGCTACACGGTGACTGTCGAGGTGCGCCTTGGGGAATGCGCCGACGAGATTGTGCGCTACGCCCTCCACGACAGCGTCGACGCCATCGCGATGGCCACCCACTTCCGCACTGGCCTGCAGAAAATGCTGCACGGCAGCGTCGCCCAGGCGCTCTCCGCACACAGCGGGATCCCGCTGTTTACAGTCCACCCAACCGACGCGTGAGGCGGGCGGGCAGCTGCGTGGGCCTTGCATTCCCGCGCAGCTGCCCGTTCTCCAGGGCTAGACAAACAGCGGTGTCATCTGCTGGGCCTGCATCAGCTGTTGCAGCGCAGCATCGGACGGACGAGCTTCAAAACGGCTGGCGGCATCCAGCACCTTGGGCAGCAGTTGGATGTCGCCGACGGTGTTCAGGAAGACACCCGGGCGCCCGATCACCCAATGGACGGCCAGGTCGATGTCTGCCTGCTCTTCCAGCGGCTGATACCAGGTGGCGCGCGTGCGGGGGGTGGTCGCCCACGGGCCACGCGTGATCGACTTGATCGTCTGCAGCGCCACGTTGCGCTCCTGGCAGCTCTTGTAGAGTTGCTCAAAATCGTGCTCGTAGACTTCGTCCTGCATCAACGTGTACGAATAGGGCAACAACACCGAGTCAAAATCGAAACGGGCCAGGCTGCGCCGGTGCATGGCCGCGATCGTGCGGCCGTGGCCGGTCACACCGATGAAACGCACCAACCCCTGCTCGCGCGCTTCTACACAGGCCTCCAGCGCCCCCCCCGGGCCCATCGCAGTCTCCCATTCGTCCGGATGCACCAGCGCATGCAGCTGGATCAGGTCAAACGAATCGACCCGCAGACGGTCCAGAGAGCGGTGGATCTCTTCGCGCGCTGCGGCGTAGCTGCGCTGGCCTGTCTTGGTCGCCAGAAAAAACTCTTGGCGATGGCGCGCCATCCAGGGCCCGATCCGCAGTTCGGACTCGCCGTAGGAAGCCGCAGTGTCGATGTGGTTGACCCCATATTCCAACAACAGATCGAGCGTGCGGTCAGCGTCAGCCTGCGAGACCGTGCCCAACGCCGCTGCACCAAACAGCGTGACAGTGCTCAGGTGTCCGGTCCGCCCAAAGGGACGCTTCTCAATTGGTCTGGCAACTTTCATCTTGATTTTCTCTCCTCTGCATGGCCGCAAGACACAGCGGGCTGCAAAACAAGCACTTTCTGGACAGGCTGTAAATTTTTACAACGTACACTCTCTGCATTCACAGTATACCTGCTCTTTGGACTGCTTTCAAAACCGCTTTCGCTGTGCCCGGCAGCATCGTCTGCGGAGAAATTTCTGGGGTTGTGGTACCATGCGGTGGTAAGGCCGTTGTGAACAAATGCCCTGTATCGCCCCCCCTCTGCGGGCGGGGGCCAATCACCGGAGGAGTCGATGAAGATCGAAGCGGTGGATCTTTTCTATGTTTCCATGCCCGAGGTGCTTGATATCGGGGACGGCAGCCAGGATGCGCTGCTGGTGCGCGTTCAGGCTGGGGGCGAGGAAGGGTGGGGAGAATGTGAGGCGTCGCCGCTGCCGTCGATCGCCAGCTTTGTCACGCCGATGTCGCACAGTGCCTGCAAACCGATCGCCGCCTCCGTGCTCGGACAAACGCTTCAGGACATCGACGACATCTATCGCATCGGCAACCTGGTCCGTGCCAACAGCCTGGATCTGCTGCAAAGCGCTCACATGCTCTCCGGAGTCGATATTGCACTCTGGGATCTGTTGGGCAAACGGCTGAACGAACCTGTCTGGAAATTGCTGGGCTACCCACACCCCTTTCCCAAACTGCCCTATGCGTCGATGCTCTTTGGGGAAAGCCCAGAGGCCACATTGGCCAAAGGGCGGGCAGTGCGGCAGGCTGGGTATCGGGCGGCCAAATTCGGGTGGGGCCCCATCGGGCTGGGCACTGTTGCCGAGGACGCCGACCATTTTGTGGCGGCGCGAGAAGGGCTGGGGCCCGATGGACTTTTGTTGATCGACACAGGCACGGTCTGGCACGACGATGTCGAGAAGGCCGCGCTGCGCCTGCCAGCGCTGCACGCCTGCCGCGCCACCTGGCTGGAAGAGCCCTTTGATTCTGGCGCGTTCACGGCCTACCGCGCGCTGGCCCAGCGCAGCGGCAATCTCAAGCTGGCAGCCGGGGAAGGCTGTCACTCCTTCTACATGGCCCAACATCTGATCGACTACGCCGACATCGGCTATGTGCAGATCGACGCCGGGCGGATCGGCGGAATCAGCGTGGCCAGGCAGGTAGCCGCCTACGCGCAGGCGCGCGGTGTCACCTATGTCAACCACACCTTCACCTCCCACCTCGCGCTCAGCGCTTCACTGCAGCCCTACGCCGGTCTGGAACAGGATCTCCTTTGCGAGTACCCGGTCGAACTCCAGCCCCTGGCCGTCGCTGTCACCGAGAACTCGATCGGGCTCGACCCCGACGGCTTTGTCCACGCGCCCGCAGCCCCTGGGCTGGGCATGCGGGTGAACTATGCAGGTCTGCAGCCTTTTTTGGTGGATGTCGAGATCCGAGTGGGCGGCCAGATGCTCTATCGCACACCCACAGGGTGGATCAGACCCACCGTTTGAGGTCGAGAATGTCCCCGACTCGGTGGGCAAATCCCCGCGCCACGACCACAATGGCATTCTCCTCTTGCGGCCGATAGGCTGCAATCCACGGCGCGTCTGTATAGCTGCGCACCAGCCCGGTCAGCACCCAGTAGGGCAGCTTGCCGCTGAAGACCAGCCCTCCGCTGACATCGATATCAGGCACGCCCGTCCCTTCCAGCTCGGTATGCTCCACATACGCCGTGTTCAGGACAGCCTCCAGGATCGGAACAGCCCCCCCAGCCACGCGCCAGACGATCGGAGAGGTGCCCGCCTTCAACCGGTGCAGCGTGGCCGGCGCCACCCAGCCCAGACGGGGATCAAACTGCCAGAAAGGCGCTGGCCAGGTGTAGGCAGACAGGGCAGCATAGAGCCAGCCAGGCCCACGCCCGTAGACCGCCAGCGGTTCGTGGGCGGGCAGGTATTCCAGCAGAGGAGGCAGGGCCGCAGGGTGCCACCGGTGCGACCCGGGATCGAGCAGTTCGAGCGTGCGCCCCAACCGTTCCAGATCGACAGCCAGTTCGGTAGGCGCCATACGCAGATGCGCCTCGCTCAGTGTGGCCTGATCGGTTTGTAACAGAGAAACCAGACGTTCTACCAGCGCGTCGAAAAGCTCCCCCTGAACCGTGCAAAAACGATGCAGCCCGGCAATCCGACCGCGCAACACCGCTCCCTGGCCCTCAACAGCCTCTGTCCCGTCCAGGGTTGAGATCAGCTCTGCAACGACAGCCACACCCTGCTGTTCCATCATGTCCCGCCACTCCGGCAGGGCAGCGGGGTCGGCGGCCAACAACAGAGCGTGGGTGCAGCAGCCCAAAATTCGCTGCTGGTTGGCTGTCGGACGCCCGCCGACATCCACCAGCAGCGGCAGATGCCGCTGCTGCAAGTCTCGGCAGATCCGGTCGACCCACTGATCGGTAAACAGCCCTTTGTCGCGCAGCAGACGGACCGTGTCGGGAGGCGATTCCATGCTCCAGTCACCTTCGCCGTCCGGGCAGGCACGCAGAACATAGTGGCTCACCTGCCGCCGGCGCAACGCCTGAGTCAGGCTGTAAGTGAGGACAGATTTCCCACTGTGTGGGGGACCACCGACCAAAACAGCTGAAAATTCGTGACGCATGTGAACCTCACGGGACATGAACAAACTGCGGAACGGGCAGGACAAAGACAGGCAACCGGGTTGTTCCTGCGCCTCTCTGTTGTATCACGTCCTGGCAGGCCACGCAATCCATCTCCTGCTGAAAAAATTCACCAGAACGGTTGAATCTCTCCCCCCAGACATTGTTACATTGCTTGAAATTTTCGTGCACCTGTGCCATACTAGGCACCATGAAACAGATTGCACAGGTCAAACTCCTGCCCGCCAGGCTGACACGCTGCACCGTAGGATGAACAGGCGAACGCGGCTGGCCAGTGTGTCAGTGGCCGGACCTGACAGACACGCACCTTTCGTCAATACGACCTGCATCGCCTCTGTTGTCAGGCGATCCGGTCCCAGTTCGGGCTTTCGGCTCAGATTGCCGTGCAGATGATTGGCAAGGTTGTTGACGCCTCTACGCTCGACCGGCAGATCAGGCGATTGATTGTGGGAGTACTCTGCATGCTGAGCGTGCTCGTTGCGCCGGCGCTGGCCGCGCGCAATGCCACAGAGACCTCTCCCGCCAGTTCGCCGCACACAAACACAGGGACGGCGACCGATCGGTCCCCCATCGGCACCAATCTGCCCAAGTTGACCCAAAGCGAAATGCTGTGGACGATCGATCAGGCCCCACTGGCCGAAAACTGGCTGACCCAATGCGACGAACCCTGCAACTACATCTGGAACACCCACGAACAAGACCAACTCGTCTTCGACGCCAATGGTTGGATCATCTCCTTTGGCAACAACCCAAACCGCCAGTTTACCCATGTGGCGCTGGCCTATTTCAACGGTGTGGCCGAACATCTCCCCGGCGGCGAGTGGACTGTCCTCTACGAAGGCGAAGCCACCGTCCAATACGACTTTTCTCCCTTTGTCACCGAAGTCAGCCGCAGCCCAGGCCGAGACGTGCTGCGCTTTGACCCCAGCCAGGCCACACTGCTGCGAGTCCGCATCTCCAATATCAACCCCGCCAACCATCTGCGCAACCTGCGTCTGATCCCGCCCGGCGGCATCTGCGGAGATGATCCGTTCAGTTACGCCGAAAATGCTGCCAACTGCCCGGCCGACAATTTTCGTCCCTTCGAACAGGTCTACACGACCTATCGCTTTCATCCGCTTATGCTCCAGACACTGCGCCCGTACCGAACCCTACGTTTTATGCAGTGGCAGGGGATCGTCGACGATATCTCCCCCAGCACCTGGGACGAACGCAGCCAGCTCACCGATGCGATCTGGGGCAGCGGCTGGGGAGATCAAAGCCCCCCCCTTGAGCTGATGTTTGAACTCTCCAACCTTCTCCAGGCCGACCCCTGGGTCAATCTCTTCTACTGGGCCGACGACCCCTACGTCCGCAGCTTTGCCGAACTGGCCCACGATTTGCTGGATCCGACCCTGACCCTCTACCTGGAATACTCCAACGAAATCTGGAATGGGGCATACCCCTACAGTCTTTACGGCAATCAGATCGAAGCTTGGGCTGAAGCACGCTGGCCTGACGCCGTAGACGAAAACGGAAATCTTGTCTCCGGCTACACCAAACGGATGAACTGGGTCGGCATGCGCAGCGCCCAGATCTGTGCACTCTGGAAAGCTGCCTGGGGCACCGACGCTGAACGGATCCGTTGTGTGATGCCCGGCGGCCCCTGGGAATTTCCTGCCAGCGAAGCACTGGCCTGCCCGCTCTATGCCGCCGAAAATGGAGGAAATAATTGTGCTGGGCAAATGTATGCCGTGGCCAGCGCGCCCTACTTCGGCGGCTACATCAACGACAACCGCAACACGGACGGCGGCTACCACGAACAACTCCTGGCATGGACACAGGAGCCCGACGGTGGGCTGAACTCCCTTTTCCACGAACTACGCACCGGAGAGCTGTT
>JAPLGY010000293.1 GCA_026389955.1 Caldilinea sp.
GACCGAGCGGCGTCTTCGGGAGACCGAGCGGCTGCTCAGAGAGAGCAGCCAACGGGTCGACGCCCAGATGGGAAAATGGGGCAACCGGCTGGGCGAATTTGTGGAATGGCAGGTGCCCCCGGCTGCGGTCAAGCTGTTTCAAGAACGGGGCATCGACGTCACCGAGCTTCAGTCCAATATTTCGGTGTACAGGGGAGCAGAGGAGGGGATGGAGATCGACCTGCTGGCGGTCAACGGCACCCAGGCCGTGGCGGTCGAGGTCAAAAGCAAGCTGACGAAGCAGGATGTAGACGAACATCTGGAGCGTCTGGCCAAATTCAAGTGGCTGTTGCCCCGCTACCAGACCATGAACATCTTGGGGGCGGTGGCGGCGCTTGTCATCCCGCCGGATGTGGCCCGCTATGCCTACCAGAACGGGCTCTTTGTCATCGCCCAGTCTGGGCAGAACCTGGTCATTCTCAACGACAGCAAGTTTCGTCCCAAAGCCTGGTAGCGTTCGCCGCCTCTGTCGGGGGGAGCCCCCTCTATCGGGCTCTTGCTCCAGCTTTTTCCAGCTGCGGGCTTTGCCCCCATCCAGGGCCCCGGAGATCTTGCTCCTTTTTTGAAAACTCGCAACTGCTCAGGCTGCTGGCGGGACACGGCCAGCGATCCACGATCGGGCCTTCACACAATCGACATCCAGCCCAACCAGAATTTTGATCTGCAGGCCATCGCGCGGTTGCAGCGCCGCCATCAGTTGGCTGGCGTCCCTGTAGCTCGAAATTTATTTTGAGGGAGATGCCCGATGCCCTGTTGTGTTGACAGTGCAGGTGTGGCATGGTAGGCTGATTTGGTCGGGAGGACAGGGCCTGCGCTACTCCAGGCGCTGTTGGATCTGCCCGCCGCGCAGGCGGTTCAGCGCGACGTTGTGGAGCGTGTGCGCATTCCGAGCTGCTGAGTCAGGGTGGCAGAGGTGTCTGGCTGAGATGTTTGGGGATAGATTCTGCAACGGTCAATCGTACAGTGAGTCCAGGAAAGGAATTGGCAACGATGCGCAAGCTTGATCTCGGCAAAAGTGGGTTGGAGGGTTCGGTCATCAGTCTGGGCTGCATGCGCATCTCCAGTCTGAGCGACCAGGAAGTCGACGAACTGTTGGCAGCGGCATGGGACTCTGGGATCGATTTCTACGACCATGCAGACATCTACGGCGGCGGCAGGTCTGAAGAGGTCTTTGCGGGCGCGCTGAGCCGTACGTCCATTCGCCGGGAGGAGATCCTGATCCAGTCCAAATGTGGGATTCGCAAGGGGATGTTCGACTTTTCACGCGACCACATTCTGGCTGCGGTGGAGGGCAGTCTGCGCCGTTTGCAGACCGACTATCTGGACGTGCTGCTGCTTCATCGGCCTGACACGCTTGTGGAGCCAGAGGAAGTGGCTGACGCGTTTTCACAGCTGCATCGGGCAGGCAAGGTGCGCCATTTTGGCGTGAGCAACATGAATCCTGGCCAGATCGAACTGCTGCGCCGGCACGTCGAGCAGCCGCTCATTGCCAACCAGCTGCAGCTGAGCTTGACCAACACGGGCATGATCGACGCTGGCTTCAATGTGAACATGGAGATTGACCCCTCGATCGTGCGTGATGGCGGGATTCTGGAGTACTGTCGCCTGCATGACATCACCATCCAGCCCTGGTCTCCCTTTCAGTACGGCTTTTTTGAGGGGGTTTTTCTGGGCAACGACAAATTTCCCGAATTGAACCGGGTGATCGACGCCATGGCTGCGGACAAAGGGGTCACGAACAGTGCGATCGCGG
>JAPLGY010000064.1 GCA_026389955.1 Caldilinea sp.
CGCGCCAAGGACGTCGGCCACCGTGCGCGGATACTGGCTGAAAGAAAAGCCAAAATCCCCGCGCAATACGTTCTGCACATAGATGATAAATTGTTCCCACAACGGCTTGTTCGTGCCAAACAGCTCGGTATACTGCTGATAGATCGCCTGAACCCCGGTCGAGTTGCTGATTCCCTGCGCTTGCCGGGCCACAATCGCCGCCACCGGATCCCCCGGCATCAGCCGAGGCAACAAAAAATTCAACACAAACGCAAAGACAAAGGTCAGCACAAACCAGCCAAATTTGTTGAGAAAATACCTGCGGTACCCTTTCAAACCAAGCCCCCTTCTGGCAGCATGGACGGTGTCCTCCGCTGCCTGGCGTGCAGCCAAAACCCGCCACTGCACGAAAACTTCTTGGACCTGTGTTGCAACAAAACAACCCGCCACGGCTCCGAGGGAGAGCCGTGGCGGGTTCATGACAAAGATTACTGCACGAGCGTCACGTTGTAGAGGCCCGCGATGCTCCAGCCGTCGGTCAGATTCAACGGAGGAACCGGCGGCACGGTGCCGTCTCCGTCGTAGGGGAAGTTGGTCCAGACACTCTCGTTGACCGTGTGGAACGACTGCGGCCGGTACATGAGCGTGAAAGACGGCACATCGGTCAGGTAAATTCGGACCAGCTCGGTGTAGATCTCCTGCAGCTTGGCCGGGTCGGTTTCGCTCGGGATCGCTGCGATCAGTTCGTCGGCCTGCGGGTTGGAATACTGGCCCCAGTTGCCGTTCCAGTTGCTCGCCATCCCGACAAACTCAGAACTCAGCATCTTGCGGACACGCCCCCACGGCTGGGTGGGGCCAGCACCGTCGCTCCACATCATGAAGATGTCGTAGCCTTCAGGCAGCGGCGCATCCGACTTGGTGACCACCGTCTGGTAGACCGACCATTCCGGGTAGTTGGTGGTGATGTCGATCCCGATCTCTTTGCCGGCAGCGGCCACCACTTCGATCGCCGCCTGCCAGTCAGACCAGCCGTTCGGGCAGGTCGCCACATAGCTCAGTTTTTTGCCGTCGTATTCGCGCCAGCCGTCACCGTCGCTGTCCACGATCCCCGCATCGTCCAACAGCTTCTTGGCCCCCTCCAGGTCGTTGCCAGCCCACTGCAGATCCGTCACAGCTGCCTGGTCGTACATCGCCTGCTCACCAGCGGTCGGGTTCATCAAAGAACGCGGGACCTGGTCGAATGTGGCAGACTGGTTGGTCATGGCATTGGCGATGATTGTCGGATAATCCACCGCAATCGCAATCGCCTTGCGCACAGCCAGCTGGTCCAAACCATGTGACTTCAAGTTAAAAAATGCCGTCGGCAAGCTGGCGCCGATGCCGTAAGGTGCCTCCGGCAGATAGGTGGAAATCGGCAGATCCTGCTTCAGCCACAGGTCCTGAACATTTGAGTTGAATTGCTGGCTGACATCCACTTCCCCCGCCTGCAAGGCAGTGGTGCCAGCAGCGTTGTCCTTGAAGATCGTGTGAGCCAGGTACTTGGCCGTCGGCAACTTGCCCCACATGCTGGCGTCCTGTCCCCAGTAATTGTCGTCGCGCACCAACACCACCTTGGTGTCGTCGGCAAAAAAGCGGGTGTACGGGCCCGAGTAGACCACATCCTCCGCAGTGTCCGCCAACAACTGAGTGGCATCGCCCCCCGAGCGCGCCTCCAATGCCTCCGTCCACGCCTTCTGAATCACATAGTTGGTGCTCAGATAGGCCGCCACAATCAGCGGGTTGACCGCCTTGCCGTTCTCGTCCAGCTTGGCCTTGACCACCACAGTCTGCGCATCGGCCGCCTCGATCGTATCGATGTACTCCTTATTGCCGGCACCGGTCGGCGTCTCATACTTGACATGGGTCGCCCAGGTGTAGGCCACATCCTCAGCCGTCACCGGCGTGCCGTCGCTCCACCTGGCAGCAGGTTTGAGCTTGAAGGTAATCTCTGTCATCTCTTCGTTCCACGACCACGCACCATCCGCCAGCAAAGGATACTGCTGGCCATCCAGCATGTTGTAAAGATACGGGGTCTCAAACATGGTGACGCGCGCGTTGTCAGATTGGCTGATCGCCATCCCATTGTTGTTGCTGCCAGAGTACGGGTTCCACCCCACAACCGGCCCCCACTGCTGGCCGTTGAAGTAGAGCGTCTCGTTGCGGGGCAGTGCATTGGCATCCGCAACCTCCTCCGCCGCAGCCTCCTCCGCCGCAGCCTCTTCCGCCGCAGCCCCGGCAGCAGCCTCTTCCGCCGGGGCCTCCGCCGGGGCCGAGCCGCCGCCGCAGGCCGCCAACGCCATGCCGGCGATCAACAGCAGGACAATCAGTCCAGTAAAACGACCTTTCATTTTCGTCTCCTTGGTAGCGTACAGTTGAACAGATAAATGGATAAACAAACAAAAACACTCCATGCCGTAGGTGCCCTGCAACCCTGTGGCTTCAAGGAAATCTCCAACATGTGGTTTCAGTTGTACAATCAAAATAGGGATCGATAAAAATGGATTGCTTTTGACCCACGCAATCCCATTTAACCTAAAATAACATCTTTTCTCAAAATTGTCAAACGCTGAGAGGCCAGGAGGAAGGCCTGATTTCTAAATGAGGGGCTGCATCTGCCAAACGGAAAATCGTTCAGAAGATGCAGCCAACAACGCTGCCGGTTCAGCAGCGCCAAATTTCAGAGCGACACCCAACAGCCGTCCTGGGCGCCTGTGTACAGTGCCTCCATTACAGTGCTGCGGGCAGCCGCCTCGCGCGCGCCGACCAGATTGGCTGTCTCCCCCCCAGTGACCGCATCCAAAAAGAGGTCGAAGGCATGGGGCCAGGCAGCCGGCAGCTCCGCCCAGGGGCTCTTTCCGTCCGCCCCTGGCACATGGCTGCTCTTGAAGTAGAGCTGATCTTCACAGACATAAGCATGCCCTTCGGTGCCGCTGACCAGCACCGTCACCGGGTTTTGTACGTCCACCCAACCGGCCGCCAGCGTGCCCACCACACCGTTACGAAAGACCAACAACCCTTCGCCCAGTTCGTCGGTCGGCCCGTAGTGGGCCACCGCCGTCGCCGTCGTCG
>JAPLGY010000245.1:0-3226 GCA_026389955.1 Caldilinea sp.
ACGTGTGTGGTTTGGCTTCGATACCATGTACGGTGGCAGCGGCGTACGCATGTTTGACGGACGCCAGTGGACCTCGTACACAAGCGCCAACTCCGGGCTGGGCAACAACTCCATCTTCGCGATCTATGGTGCAGCCGCCGGTGACGTCTGGTTTGGACATATGTGGGAGCAGCCAGTGCTGAGCCGCCTGCAGGGCACCACCTGGATCACGTATACACCAGCCGGTACGGGGCTGAACTCAAGTATAGTCAACGCCATCGGGCAGGACAACCAGGGCGCCATGTGGTTTGGAACGTGGAACGGCGCCGTCCGCTACGACGGCACTGCATGGCGTCAATTTACCACCGCCGACGGTTTGTATTCCAATGAAGTGTCTCGCATTGTGCGTGACGGGCAGGGGCGGATGTGGTTCATGGGGAGTGGCGGTGGACTGAGCGTTTTCGACGGTGCAACCTGGACGCAGCACACCGCCAGCACCGGAATGGCTGCAACCCCTGCAAATACCCTGTACGCTGACAGCCAGGGCCGCATCTGGACTGGGCTGTACAGCATGGCGAGCAATCGTCCATATCTGGCGATGTACGACGGTGCTGGTTGGCAGTACTTTGGTGCCGCCGAAACTGAAGGCCGACTCAACTGCGATGTGAGCCAGGTCGCAGAATCGTCCGACGGTACGCTCTGGTTCCAGTCCTGCGGCAGGGCCGTCCTCTACGAGGGTGCTGGCTGGTCGACAGCGTCCTCTGGCGGTGGATACTACACAGGTTCTTGGCTCTTCGACCGCCACGACAATTTTTGGTATGCAGATTGGATGGGTGGCGGTGGCACGTCTGTGCGTTGGGGCGGCGCAGCTTATTCTTTCATCGACGGCCAGTGGCTCTCCGCCACCCGTTTCCAGGCTGGCTACGCCTTCGACGCCAATATAGCACCGGGCCTCTACACGGTGCAGGCGGAGGGTGTCGTCGACAGCAGGGGGATGGCAGCCTATGCTGGCAGCGCTGCCAGCTTTCAGGTGGACTTTGGTGCCGGCGTCTCGCTCGACCCGCCGAACCCGCCCCAGGTGACTGCGCAGTCCACTGGAAGCCTTAACCATTTGGCGGCAAGCTGGCAGACCCTCAGCCCCAATGTCGACCTTTATCGCTACGCCATCGGCACGACACCGGGAGCACGTACACTGGTCGGTTGGACCTACCTGGCCGCAACCAGCATGGTCCGCGGCGATCTCAACCTGGTGCAAGGCCAGACCTACTATGTCACTGTGCAGGCGCGCAACACCAGCGGGCTTTGGAGTTCAGACAGCGTGAGCGCTGCTGTGCTTGCGGGAGAGACACCGACAGCTGTGAATTTCAGAATTTTCTTGCCGGCCATCAACCGATAGATGTCAGCGGCAAACTGCCGTCGAGCGACGGGTACAAAAAACCAGCGCCACGCAATCTGCGTTAGACGAGTGGTAAATCAGGCGGTGGACGGAGCCCAGGCACCAAGGAGGGGCTCGCGTAAAATCTGGTCTTTTAGCAGGCTTTCAGGGGAGGAATATGGACGTTGTAGAGCAGCCCATTGAAATAGAGGCGAAATTCAGCGTGGCCTCCCCTGAAATTGTAGCCAGACTGGCGAAGCAGAGCAGGGTGTTGCCCGGATATCGTTTGGGGGCCGTCAGCCGCAAAGAGGTTGTGGACGTCTATCTTGACACGCCCGATCACCGTTTGCTGCGCACCGGCTACCAGTTGCGCACACGCGTTGTCGACGGCGAGTGGCGGGTGACGTTCAAGACGCGCGAGGTAGGCAGCGATGTCGGCATCTATCGCCGGGTGGAGATCGAAGAAGCGCTGGCAGAGAACAGCCTTCCTGCCCAAGTGGGCAATCTGCCAGAGGCGATTGTCGAAGCGTTGGCCGGAATTGTCGCCAAGCCGGAGCTGTTGGCCGTGCTCTGTGTTTTGGAACAGACACGGCAGGTGCGTGCGGTGACGACGACCCTGCGCGGGTCCAGGCGAGACGCAGCGGCACCCCTGGCCATGTTGAGCCTGGATGAAATCCGGATTCGCCAACAGAGGGAGGGCGTCCCTTTGGCACGCGTGTACGAGATTGAGATCGAGCTGGTGCCCGGCGTCGAAGTCGCCGAGCTGCAGGTTCTGGCCGATCGTTTCATGGACGCCTACGACCTGACGCCGAGCCGGGAGAGCAAACTCGAACGGGCCCTGGTTCTTCTTAGCCGCCACCCTGCCGAGTCGCCAGAAAGCTGGCAGGGTGTGCGCGCCGAGATGCACATGGGGGAGGCGTGTCGCATCCTCTGGCATGAACAGTTCATGCAGCTTTTGCTCGACGAGGCGGGTGTGCGTCACAGCGAGGATCCAGAGTATATCCACGATGCACGTGTGGCGATTCGTCGGGCGCGTGCTGCTGCACGCATCTATCAGGGCTATTTCAAGCCCAAAGCGATCCGGCCCCACATGCACCTTCTGCGCAAGAGTGCGCGTCTGTTGGGTGCCGTGCGCGACCTGGATGTTGCCATTGCAAAACTAGAACGCCATCAGCAGAAGACGCGGGGACGCAATAAGGCTGATCGACAAGAAACGCTCAGGGCCTGGCGCTCCCAGCGTGCAGTCGCCTTTGCGGCATTGCTGAAGTGGTTGGACAGTGCAAAACATGCGCGCTTTGTCGTCGATTTTTTGGTGTTTTGCCGCACGCCGGGTGCAGGGATTGTCGACATGCAGCCGCAGCCCGGCAAAAAAATGACGCCGTTTCAGGTTCGTCATGTTGCGCCCACCATGCTCGTGACCAGCTTCGAGCGTGTGCGTGCCTACGAAGTCTGGTTCGATCGACCTGGCGCTGTGCCGGTGGAAACCCTGCATCGCCTGCGCATCGAGTGCAAATATCTGCGCTACAATTTGGAGTTTATGGCCGGGCTGCTAGGCCCTGAAAGTGTGGGGGTCATTGATCTCCTGCGCAAGCTCCAGGATGATTTGGGGAATTTGAACGACGCCGTGGTCAGCCGTCAGCTTCTGTCAGTCGACCCTGCCCGCGACGAAAAGGCTGTTGCTCGCTACGAACAGGATCAGGCGAAGATCATCGACAAGTTGAGCAGCCAGGTGCGCGGTGACTTCGCCATTTTTGTCGCTGAAGCCAACCGGCTTTGCCTCTTGTCCGCCATCGCCAGAATATCCTGACGGCTGGTGCAAGTGGGGCTGATGGTGTGTAGAAACGTTCACAAGAAAAGGATGCAGTATGTTTC
>JAPLGY010000245.1:3254-13317 GCA_026389955.1 Caldilinea sp.
GGTCTGTTTGGAAACGCAACTGAGGTAGACGCCAAAGGGTTGCAGAGAGATCTCGACAACCTGCTGGCAGAGGGTGAGCAAGTTGTCCGGGCATTCAAGATTACGCGCGACCTGTTCGTATTTACAGACAAGCGTCTGATCTTGATTGACAAGCAGGGGATGACAGGCAGAAAGGCAGAATACCATTCCATTCCCTATAAATCCATCAGCCATTTCTCTGTCGAAACTGCCGGTGCATTTGACATGGATGCCGAGATGAAGATTTATATTTCGAGCAACTCAACGCCGATTGAGCGGGAGTTCAAGAAAGGAACCGACATCGTCGGCGTGCAGAAGGTTCTGGCACAGTATGTATTGCGCTAGGTGAATTGCTGCGGTGGGGTGACGCAAGCCAGCCTAGGTATTGGTGCCATCACCACAAATGTCGCCCCCCAATCCTCCGGTCTGCTGGGGGATTGGGGGCGAGACCGAGCCACTACCCCAGGCTCAATTTTGACTTTGAGTTCCAACATGACTCAAAATGTCGAACGTGACGATCCAAAAAGGTGCCAACCATGCAAGTGATCGGCTCGTTTACTGAAGCCGACATCCGTGCCGGCACCTCTGGGCAATCCTTCAGCCGAGGGATGAGCGACTACGAAACGAAGTGGCCGTCACACTCCCCTGCGCTGTACAACGCCGGTCGCTGCCGGTAAATCGCCGGCACCACTGCCGCGTGTCGATGTGGAGACCATCCGGCGTGACATGCGGCGCAGGTTTCGTCAGGCTGCCGGCGGCTGTGGGAGCGGCTGTGGGAGCGGCCGTCGCGGCGAGTACGGGTACAGCTGCGACGAGTTCTACATCGACGCTGCCGTCATCATCGAACCCGCTGTACAGGCTGCCGACGCGCTGTTAAACAGCGGCGCTCCGACCGGCACCGTTACGTTGCTTACGGACGTGATCGCCGAGTGAAGCGAGTGCATCGCCGATCTGGAAGAGTGGGTATACGAGAGCAACCAGGATGCCTTCGACGAAGCAGCCAGGGAGTTTAACGCCTTGTTGGCCGAAAGCCTGCTCAGTCTGCCGCTGACAGCCGACGAACGCAAAGTATGGCGTGCCCGCATCGACGAATTGGAGGACGAAACGATCGATCTGTCCATCTCCCGCACGGCGCTTGAACAGGGGGGGACTATCTGCCTTTGGTGGCGGCATTGCAAGGAAACATCACAGAGAAGGCGCGAATGAAGGTCGCCAGGCTGCATATGCAGGTGGCAAACGTGCGGAGGGACGCGCACAACAAGGCGGCGCGCGCCATCATCGACAAGCGTCCGTCGGTTCTCGTCATCGAGGATTTGAACGTCAAGGGCATGTTCAAGAACCGCCGTCTAGCGCGTGCGCTCGCACCTTTGCTTGCTTTGGATGTTATCGCCGTCTAAGCAAAGGCGATAAAAAAACTGACCAAGAGCAGCGAGGCGACGAGCCACCTGGCATCAATCCACACCTTGCTCAAGTGCACATCCGCTCCCGGTATAATTTTCAAACGGACTCTCAGGCAAACATCACAGATGAATGTGCGTGTGCAGCGCCCCAGCGGGACGTCTGAACCTGGCGGCTGTGTTGCCAATGTGAGTTGCCGGAGTCGAACCGGTCAGGATATAATTTGTATCAGGGACAGGAACGGTGTGGCGACAACGCAGACCGTGTAAAGGATACCGTAGATGCTTCACCAAACTACGATAGAAAAGCAGTTGAACGAAGTCTTCAGCCAACGGCAATCGACGGTCCTGGCTGGGGTTATTTCCGAAGCATACGACGAGTTGGTGCGCGCAAAGGATTTCAACGAACTCAAAGAGATCGTGCGTACGCTGGCCGTTGCCCAGCAGCGCACCGAGCAGCGTGTCGAGGAACTGGCCGTTGCCCAGCAGCGCACCGAGCGAGCGCTGGAGCATCTGTCGCGTCAGGTCGGCGGCCTCAGCAACCGGCTGGGTGGTGACCTGGAAGACGTGGCCTATGCCGCCATCCAGGATGTGTTGAAACGTGAACTCGGCTGGAATGTCGGCAGGCTTGGTCCGAGTTGGCAACAATGGAATGGCAAGAAGGAGGAAGTCGACGTATTGGGCACGGCGACCGATCCGAGCCGCCCGCACGAAAAGATCTGGATCGTCGGTGAGGTAAAGTTCAACCTGACCGTCAAGGATGTCGAACGGTTCGCCAAAAAAGTCTCCCGCGCGCGCAGCCATTTGGCGGGCGAGATGTTGGCTGTCTGCTTCTGCTACCGTGCACGCCCCGAAGTCGAAGAAGCAGCGACGCGCAACGGGATGCGCATGGTCTACTCGTACGGGCGGTTCGTGTAAGCACCCTCCAAAAGCAAGGTGCAGCGACAAAACTACATCGGTGTGTGCCCCACCATCCAGCAGGCCGTACACGTTGACCATCTACCGCCCGACGACGTAGATACCAGCGGGCGACTTGCTCTGAGCCAGGGCCATCACACGCCCTACTCTCCGTTCCATTCGATGTCATCGGTCGAAGCTTCCACGGCACTCAGCCCGCAGCGCCATGCTCGGGCCAACAACTCGGCAACGGCGATTCCTTGCCACAGCCCCGGGAGCGGGTCATGTGCGGTGAAGATGACCTCGCGGCTGGTGCACAGGGTGGCCAGCCAGCGACGCAGTTCTGGCCACGACCGCACGGCGGGCAGCGCATAGAAAAGCATTGCCAGCATGAGCATCGAGGGTCTTTGCACCGACGGTGTCAGCCAGGGGCCAGGGGGCAGGCCCAGGAATGTCTCTGCAAAGCCCGGTGTTCCGGCAAAAAGGTGAACACCGCTCGTCGTGCGCGGGTTGCACTCAATGGCAAAGAGACCAGGTTCACCGCCTTCACACGCATTCACCGCAGGTTCGATAAAGTCAAAGGCGATCTGGCCGCTGAATTGGTTCTGCTCGACAAAACGGTGTACCCAAGCCAAGATCGCCCCATGGTCCAGATGCTGAAAGACGATGGCCGGGCTGCCATCTGACGCTGACCCGGCGCGGAAATCGACCGCATAGGTTGTGTGGGCGGCAAGCTGCCCGGCGTGGGCCACGCTGTAGGTGCAAAATTGCCGTCCCCGCACAAATTGTTGGGCAACCCACGGTGAGGTCGGGCGGATCTGGCGCAGCGCCTGCGTGAAGGCAGCCTGCGTGACGCCCGCATTCGTTGGCACGCGCCCCCCCCGAAGCGGTGTCGGCATCAGGGTCTTGGTGGCAAAACGCGAATAGGCCGGCTTCAGCACCACCTCCGCCATGCCATCCCAGTTGCGGGCGGCGAGCGCATGCAGCTCCTGCGGTGTGGTCAACACGACCGTCTTGGGGACTGTAAGTCCGTAGGTGCGCGCCAGCGCAGCGAAAGCGCCTTTGTCGTGCAGCTGCCGCAGGTGCTCGATCCCCTCCGCAAAAATTGCACAGTGCGCGGAGAGCTGTGCGCGCCCTCTGGCCACCCAAAATAGCTCCTCACAGGTGGGCAAGAGCAGATCAATCTTCTCCCGGCAGAGGATGGCGCATAAGGCTTGAATGTAGGCATCGGGGGCGCGGTTGGGCGGAGGGACCTGATAGTTGCGCGCAATGGCGCGCGAAGGCCGCGTCAGATGACAACGCAGGCTTTCGGCCATAAAGACCACATGGCCGGCGGCAGCAAACATACGGGCCAATTCCAGGGTTGCCGGAGCACGCCCGCCGGTGAGCAGGATGCGAGCCACCATTATCTCCCGATCCAGTAATTCAATGAACAGACGTGTTGCAATCAGCCCTGCAATCACCTTCAATAGGTCAGGATCACGCCGCCCAAGGAGATCCCGGCCCCGGTGCCGACAAGAAGCGCTCTGTCTCCACGGCGGAGACGGCTCTGCCGCACCGCCTCATACAGCGTCACCGGGATCGAGGCGGCAATACAGTTGCCCAGCATGTCAAGGGTCCGCATAACTTTTGTGTCAGGCCATCCAAAAGCTCCCAGCATCTTCAGTCCCATCCGGCTTGCCTGGTGCGGGATCACAAGATCAATATTTTCGAGTCCATGAGAGAGGCCAGGCTGCAGCTGTTCCAGAAAGCCCATTCCATAGCGGCGGGTCAAGCGCAGCACGCCTGGGCCATCCATATGAAAGAGGTTGTGTTCGGGGCGCAGCGCTGGATTGTTGGGATGCAGCCGCGTGCCGCCGCCGGGCAGCGCTGCCAGATCAGCGCCTTCGCTGTAGGTTTCAAACCGTGCACGGTGGATGGCCGGCGACACGCCACTCCACGGCTGCGGGGGCGCGGTCACCACTGCGGCGGCGGCTGCATCCCCAAAGAGGGTAAAATTTTCTGGCTCACGCACATTGAGCGCTGCCGAACTGATTTCGGTGCTCACGATCAAGATGGAACGGTAGCGTCCAGCCGCGATCAGGGTCGCGCTGATGTCGAGGGCAACCAGGAAGCTCATGCAGGTTGCATGGATACTCATGGCCGGGATTCCAGCAGCGCGCACGCCCAGTTGCCGTTGGATCAGCACGCCAGTGTCGGGGATTGACTGTTCTGGCGTTCCCGATGCGTTGAGGATCAGGTCGATGTCGGCCAGCGTCATTCTGGCGTCGTCGAGCGCCTCGCGCGCAGCTTGTGCGCCCATATAGGAGCTGGTCTCATCTGTCACGCGGTGGCGCTGGTGGACGCCCGTATAGCGCGCAATCCATCCCGCAGCCAGCCCATGCTCGGCCTCCAATTCCTCATTGGTGACAATCCGCGTCGGCAGATAGCGCCCGACACCAGCGATCAGCAGCGGCAAATTTGTGTGCGTGCTCAACGTTTATCCCCTTTTGTTTTTTCGAGCCCGATGCGTTGTGCCGGTCTCTTCCGCAACGACCTCCTTAGAAGCCATAGTGGCGAAAGAGCGGCACGGCAACCTTGTCCGCCAGCACTTTGAGCAGCGTCCAGGGGAGCCGCCGCGCCGCCGGCAGGTGGCGGTCATACACTGCGTTGTACTCAATTGTGGCGACGCCGCCGCGCAGTCGCTTGAACGGGCCGACCCCGGCGCTGGCGTGCACCAACAACCCGCGCTCCTCCCCTTCGAGCAGCGTCTTGAGGCTCAACAGGCGATAGAGCGCCAGCTCTTGCGGCAATCGAGTGTCATAGCCAAAGAAGGGCTGGGTCATCACCCCGTTGCGGACAAAATAGCCCACCACGCCATCGATACACCCTTCCCTCACAAGCGCCCACAGGGTCAAAAGCTGGCGCTCAAGCGCGATGCGCACGAAATTTTCGGTAAATTGCGGGTTGTACGTGGAATACTTTTCCAGATAAAGCAACCTGTAGAGCTCGCACAGGCGCGGGATCGCCGCCGCCCCCAGTTCACGTGCATCCACAAAGCGATACTGGCTGCGCCGCATCACACTGCGATCCACCTTGAACTGTTTTTTGGTGCGTGCGACCCAGGGATCTTGATAGTAGACTTGACGGCTGAGCACCATCCGGTAGCCGCACCGGCTCAAGGTATCCAGCAGCTGAGGGTTGCGATAGCCATCCACCGATCGAAAGATCACCGGCCGGTCGGGAAAGTAGCCGGGCAGTGCCTCGGCAAGCTCCACGATCTGCGCAGGCTCGATCGCCGGGTAGAGATTGGTGGACAGCAGCCAATTGTTGACATACACCACCCGATCCAACTCCTGCCGTCGGAGAAAGGCCGCTAGAGGCCGCAGCAGCAGCCGGATCAGGCGTTCTGCTGCCGGGTTACCCAGTCGTTCGACTTCCTCGAAACCGCCATAGGAAACATAATGGCTATAGGGTGAGCAGACGTAGCTGTTTGCCGGGTGGAAGTCGCTCAACGTGAGCGGCAGCACAAGATCCCCAACCTGGGCCACGCGCAATTCGGTGTTGTAGACGTTGGCAATCAAACGATGCGGCGCCTGCTCGAAAAAGGGGGTCAGATAGGCGCGGGCATAGCGTCCATCGTAGCTGTCAGGCCACGCCACCTCTGCCTGGTGTGAATAGAGTTGTACCGGACTCATGGAGCACGCTTCCGCACGTAGCGCGCGTGTGCTTCTGCGCAGTGTGCCGGAATGATCTGTACATCCGGGCGGAGACGGGAGAAGGTATGCAGATCGGACAAGGTGCGGCGATAGGCAGCCGGGTCGTCGAAGATCAGATTGGCGAGCGGGTGTGGCAGCACGTTTTGGCGAAAGGCATGGCTTGTCCAGCAGCCATCGACCACCAGAAAATAGCGTTCGTTCTGCTCTGCCTGCACAAAAAGACCCATCTGTCCGGCCGCATGGCCCGGCAGCGCCACCGCCAGCAGCGTCTCATCGCCCAAAAGATCGACGATTTGGGTAAAAGGCGCATAGGCGGCGAGCGGTCGCATCTGTGCCGGTGCGATGGGGAGTGAACGCGCCTCAAAGTCAGTGGGCAGCAAACCGGGCAGAAAGCCGCGGCGCACCGCGTCGATGCCGCGTCGGTTGCGCACAGCGGCGTATGCCTCCGGCAGATAGACAAAGCGTGCATTGGGAAAGTCGCGCAGCCCGCCTACGTGGTCGGCATGGAAATGTGAGATCAAGATGCATTCCACATCGGTCGCGCGAATCCCGCGCTGCGCCAGCTGCTCTGCTGCACTCTCGCCTTCGGGCAGGGTAACGGGCGTGGCGCGGCCATATAAACTGTAGGGAAAGTGCTGGGTTTCGGTAAAAAAACGCGTCGTATAGCCGGTGTCCAGCAACATTGGACCACGGCGCGGATGCTCCAACAGCGCGAAGGTTGCTGGGAAGCGCAGGGTGCGCCAACTGCCATTGCGCAGAACGATAAACTCCGGGCATTCGCAAAAGCCGGCACTGAGCAGGGTAAGGCGCACTTCGCTCATTTCTTTTTCTCCAGGCTTTCTATGTCGGGCAGGCGGCGGAGTGCTGCGTGTTGAGAAAACGGGCAAACCCCTCCTCTACGGAAACGCGGGGGTGGCTCAGGATAACCGGGCAGGCGTGCCCAGATCATTTCCATCCCCCAGGCGAGCAGATAGGCGGCGGCGAAGCTGAACCGTCGCTGCGGAAAGGGGTAGTTCAGGGTGGTACAGAGGCGGCGCACCATCTCCCACAGCAGGACTGGTTCATCGTTGCTAAGGTTGTATTTCTTGCCCAAGGTTTTCGTGGGCGACTCGGCACAGCACAACAACGCATCCACAACATTATCAATATAGGTCAGATCCGTGAGATTTCTGCCATCACCGATGACGGCCAGGCGGCCTGTACGCAGCCGGGTTAGCAAGCGTGGCAGAATGGCTGTATCGCCTGGCCCAAAAATTGCGCGCGGGCGCAAGGTGATCACCGGCAGTCCTTCGTGATGCGCCTGATCGACCAGTTGCTCGGCCAAACGTTTCGTCTGTACATAGGCATTGGCCGCCCGCAGGGGAAGCGGCGCATCTTCCGCCACATTCAGGCGCACGGCCATCGGCCCACGCAGGTCAAAATAGATGCTCGGCGTCGAGACGTGGACCAGCCGCCCGACGTTGGCCTCTCGGCACCCTGCACAGTGAAAGACGATCTCGCGTCCCCGGCACGCGGCGGCGATTGTCGCGGCATCCCTCAGTTCACCGGGCAAAAAGGTGATCCCCGCTGCCGCCAACTGCTTCCCGGCCTCCCAATTGCGGCCCAACCCGACCACCTGCCACCCCAGGCCATGCAGCCGCCGTGCCAGCGCGCCGCCGACAAATCCAGTTGCACCCGTTATCAGTGCCTTCATACGGTGACCTGCTTCTGCGCCCACTCGGCCAGTTGTTCACGAAGGATTTTCGAGTTGTGGCGAATATCTACCGGAAAGCGCGGGTGAAAGTAGATGCGACGGATGCTTTGTGTTGTGGGAAACAACGCGCCGCGTGCCAACAACTCCTGGCGCAGCGCGTCCTGGTGCGCGGCGCTTGTGCCTTGCCTGGATTCGACGCAGAGCGCCGGCTCCAATGCACCCGCCACCCACACGCCCACAAGTGCACTCCACCGCACCGACGGGTGGGCATTGAAGATGCCCTCGCAGATCTCGGAGTAGAAGACCCCCGCCTTGGTTTCGAGACGATGCGCTTTGCGCCCACAAAACCAGAGCCGCCCCTGTGGGTCCAGATAACCGAGATCGCCTGTGCGGTGCAGGATCAAGCTGAGCGGGCCTGCTGCGTCGTTCTGGTGTGTGGGGGAAGTCGTTGGGCGCGGGCGAACCAATTTGGCCAACGCATTCGCTTCGGGGCGTCCGACATAGGCAGGCGAGACGATTGGCCCTTCGACGACGATTTCACCGATTTCGCCAGGTGGAAGCCAGCGCGCCTCCTCCCCTTCTGGCAGCGATGCATCTGAGATGGCCAGGATCGCGACGTTGACCCCTGCCACAGGCCGCCCGACGCAAATTCCGGACCCGCTCTCCGTCTGCGCCTGTGTCTCATCGAGGATCTCCCGTCCTGCAATCGTCGTGATGGGTAAGGCTTCGGTCGCGCCATAGGTCAGCACCACCGAGGCCCCTCGATCGACAGCGTCAGCCACCAGCAGCGTCGTTGGAGGGGTGTCGAGCAACTTTTGAAAGCGAGCCAGCACGCGTGCAGAAAGGGGCGCACCTGCCGTGATCGCTCGACGCAGGCTGGGCAGCCGCTTCCCTTGTGCTTCACAATAGCCGGTCAGCCGCTCGACCAGCAGGGGTGAAGCAAAAAGATGGGTGACGTCATAACGCGAGATCGTCGCCGCCAACCGTGCGAGATCTACCTGCGCCGGGCGTGGGAAACGCATATCTGAGATCACTGCCGTGATCCCCATCAGTGGGTCGAGGAGCGCAAAGAGCGGCAAGGTGGGAAGATCTACGTCACCTGGACAGCCATCAAAGGTAGATTGGACGAGTGCTACCTGCGCCGCCAGGTTGCCGCGGGTATACAGCGCACCCTTCGGTACCCCTGTGCTGCCTGTTGTAAAGATGATTGCGGCGGCGTCCTCGGCGCGCATTGGCGCGACCGGGAAGGGGCGATCTTCATTGTGCCCGCGCAGGCCATTGCTCCAGAGATCGCCCAAATCAATCAGTGCTGCCCCTTGTGTCAGCAGACGCTTCGTGCAGCTGTCGCCCCAGCCAAACAGCTGGCGTGCTACATGACTTGCCCAATTGCCGAGATAGGCGTGTGGCTGTATCTCATCGAGGCAGCGACGCACGGTGCCTGGCCCAATGCCCGGATCTATCACGACCGCCGTCGCCCCGACCCAAAGCAACGCATGGCACAGCGCAAAGAATTCTAAACTTGGGGGAACCAGCAGCACCGTACGCATCCCGCGCGTGATGCCACAGGCAGCCAGGCGATGGGCAAAACGATTGGCAGACGAGACAAGCTCGCCAAAGGTATATGAACGGGGAATGGCACGCGCAAAGAGACCACGCGATGAGGCATCCACCATTGCAAGCCGTGCAGGAAAGCGAGCGGCCATCTCCCGCAGGCGGTAGGTGACATCTCCTACGTCCACCGCTCCATCGTCTGTTGGGGGCGTGAGGATGTTGGAAAACGTGTGCGTGCTGGCCTTCGATCGAAAACAGCCTGAAGCGTTCTGCCTGATCTTCATCATCCGCAGATCACGTTCGCTCTGATTGTTGTCCAACAGCACGTTAAAATCGTCTGCAAACGACTATATCCATGCTCTCCATTCTACCTGATTTGTACAATTTTGACAACTGCATCGGGCGACCCCCCTTTCTGGCGCTTTGCAAACGTTGCGAAACGAGCCGCCGTGCAGGGCACACAGCGATGCATGCGACGTGTCTCCCCTGCCTCGGGCGCCGCAAAGATGTCGGCGCAAATCAGTCGAGAGCGATCTCAGGCAGCGGTGCGTTCCCGGTGGCCGAGTCTGTCGAAGCCCCCGGGGCAATCCCCATGGCCAAACCTTTCAAGTGGACCTATCAGGAAAACCCCGTTTTCGCTGAAATGCCAGGTTGTTTCGGGCCACGTGTACTAATTTTCAAAAAGCAAAAAGCTGACAGTCTTGACAAGACCAGCCAGGCCAGTCAGAATATGAAGAGAGGGTGTACTGGTCTCTGTCGAAGACAAAGGAGTGTCAGACAATGCGCGAGCAAAACGAAACAACGACCCC
>JAPLGY010000639.1 GCA_026389955.1 Caldilinea sp.
CGCCTTGGCATCGTGGTCGACACAGACAGGGACCCCCAGCCGCTCCTGCAGCCGAGCGGCCAGCGGCAGATGGTGCAGCCCTGGAATGTTGGGAGGATCGAGCAGCTGCCCTTGAAGGTGATCGACCGGTCCTGGGGTGCAGACCCCCACAGCGGTGACCCGGCCCGGCAGTTGCTGCTGCAGATTCTCGATCGAGGCAGCGATTCGCTCGACAATCGAAACAGGGCCCAACCGATCCTCGGTCGGAAATCTCTGGCGAACCCGGATCTGGTTGTCTGGCCCGATCAGCCCGACCTCAGTTTTGGTCCCCCCCAGATCGACCCCAACGACCCAATCGACCATCGTCTACGCTCCGATCAGCTGCGCGCCCAGCGCGGCCAACAGCATATCCTCTTCTTCAGGCAGCCCGCTGACCCCGACACCGCCCACCACCGTGCCCGCATAGACCAAGGGGAGCCCCCCTCCCCACGCTGTGTAGCGAAGATCGCCGAAATTGCTCATCGGCCACCCTTTTTGCTGCGACGAATCGCCGACCGCACGGCTGGCGGTGCGCTCACGCGCTGCGGTGAACGCCTTGTTGATCGCAATTTGAATCGACGGCAGCTTGCAACCGTCTGTCCGCACAAAAGCCAACAGTTCGCCATGTGCGTCTACCACTGCGATCGCAGCGCCTTTGCCTTGCTTTTCGACCTCGGCCCGAATCCCCTCGACCACACGCAGGGCATCCTGGCAAGAAAGTTGATACTGTGAATACATGGTCTCTGCTCCTTTATGAAATGTCTTCAAGATAGCCGGTTTCGATCGATTCAGGCCACCATGCCACGTGGGTTGTCGTTTGCAGGTGCCAGGTCGCTGGAAAGCGCTCCTCCATCTTTTTGGCAACAACGCTCCAAAGCCGCGTTGCCCAACCCGAACAGCAACACCCAGCTCCACATCAGATCGGGCAGCGCGTAGCTGGCGTCGATCAGCCCATGGGCCAGCCCCGCAGCTGCTGCAGCCAGACAGCCCACTGCCAGCGCGGGCTCGCCGGTCGAGCGCTCGGACGCTGCTGCGCGCAGCCAGCGCACGAGCTGGCCCATCCCTGCCGCCAGCCAGACCCCTCCCAGCCCCAGCCCGACCAGCCCCAGCCGGGTCCACCAGTCCAGCAGCAGATTGTGCGGATGGTTGAGATTGGGTTCCTGCCAGGCTGACGGCAACAAATAGACGCTGCGGTACGTGTAGAGAAAGTGATCCGGCCCAACCCCCAGCCACCAGTGGTCCAGAGCCATCTGCCAGCTACTGCGCCAGAGCTGGATCCGTAAAAAACCGGTGCCCTGCTCGAAATCGAAGAGACGCTGAAAACGTTCGGTGGCTGCAAACGGCACAAGCAGCAGCAGGCCCACGATGGCCAGCCCCCCCAGGAGCACCAAGGGTCCTCTGCGCCCCCGCCCCAGCAGCCAGAGCCCAGCGCCCCCCAACACAGCCAGCTGAGCCGGGGCAGCCAACAGCAGGGCCCCCTTGCTGAAGGTGAAGAGCCAGGCCAAAGCCTGCGGCACTGCCAGGACGCCCCAGACCCAACGCGCCCGCCCACTCCCCCCCCCACACCAGCAGCGCCAGCGTAACTGCCAACGTGCGGTCCAAATAAAGCGCCTGGTTGTTGGCAGAGTCGTAAAGCGACTGCACCCGGCGCACGCCTTCTGCCGCCGAAATCAAGCCCGGCAGGTCACTGAACAGGCCAGCCACCCCAATCGACGCAAAAACAGCGGCGCCCGCCAGCCAGCTGCCCACAAT
>JAPLGY010000232.1 GCA_026389955.1 Caldilinea sp.
CCGCACGATTCTCAGCGTGGTGCGCAGCACAGATGAGGTGGGACGGCGCTTCCAGCTCAGCGCTGCCGCCGTCGAACAGCTCCTGCAGCAGGCTCGGTCGGTGCTCTTCTCCCACCGTGCGCTGCGCATCCGGCCAGGCCGCGACGAAAAAATCCTCACCGAGTGGAACGGACTGATGATCCACGCCTTGGCCGAATGTGGAAGCCTTCTGGATCGCCCCGACGCACTCGCCGCTGCCTGCCGGGCCGCAGACTTTATTTTGGCTGCGCTGAGCCAGCCGGATGGACGTCTTTTCCGTTCCTATCAGGGTGGGCGGGCCCGGTTCAACGCCTATCTGGAGGATTATGCGGCTTTCAGCCGCTCGTTGGTCGCGCTCTATGAGGCGACCTTCGACATGCGCTGGCTGGGAGAAGCTGCTCGGCTGGTCCAGTGGATCTTCGCCCAGTTCTACGACCCGGCTGGCGGTTTTTTTCAGACTGGGGTCGACCACGAAACGCTGATCGTACGGCGCAAAGAGTTCATCGACAACGCACTCCCCTCTGGCAACTCGTTGGCTGCCGAGGTGCTGCTGCGTCTTGCCATCTTGCTCGACAAACCTGACTATCGCCGCGAAACAGAACGAATTCTGCTGAGGATGAAGGAGGCCATGGCTCGCCAGCCAACTGGCTTTGGCCGGCTGCTGGGTGTCCTGGAGAGCCATCTGGCTCCCAGCCAAGAAATTGCGATCGTCGGGCCGGCAGAAGACCCCGCCACGGTTGCCTTGTTGTCGGCAGCCCGTCGCTACTTTCTGCCCGGAACCGTGCTCGCACTCCAGGAGCCGGGCCAGGAGGCGATTTTGCCTCTGTTGACAGGACGTGCTCTGGTCGACGGCCGGCCAACGGCTTATGTCTGTGAAAACTACAGCTGCCAGCTGCCTCTGACTTCCGCAGAGGCGCTGGCAGCTGCGCTGCACAAAAGTGTTCGTCTGCCCGAAGGGTAAGAGCGTTCAGCGCATCGTCGCTGCTCCAACGCCGCCCGGGTCTTTTTTTACAGCCCGGTCGGCAGCAAACCCATCAGGTTGGAGGGACGTTCGATCTCTTCACTCGCCAGCTGTTCGGTCAGCCAACTCTGAAAGGCCTGAGAACGCTCTTGATCGAGCGTTGCTGCGTCCTTGGGGCGTGCATTGTCTCGTTCAAGCACCTGAATGATGTGGTAACCGAAAGAACTTTCTACCGGCTGGCTGATCGCATCGATCGCCAGACTGAAAGCAGCCTCCTCAAAGGGGGCTACCATCCTGCCTCGCCCAAACCAGCCCAGGTCACCGTCAGAAGCGGCGCTGCCAGGGCCGTCGCTGGACTCAGAAGCCAGCTGGGCAAAATCAGCGCCGTCCATCAGCTGTTGATAGAGCTCGTTGGCCAGCGCCAATGTTTCTTCTTGGCTGAGCGGGGCGGGTGTCGGCTCTTGGGTCGGCGCACCATCAGGCAATGCGGTGGCTGTGGGTGCCGGGGTTGCATCTGGCAGCGCTGTGGGCTCGGGGGTGGGCTCTCGCACACTCAACAGAATGTGGCGAGCACGGACGGCTTCTTCGGTCGTCTCAACGTTTTCGTCGGCAATGAGTTCCTGCAACTTTTCGCGCAACAGACGGGATCGGACGATCTGTCTGTATTCGTCCAGCGTCATTCCGGCGATCTGGTCGATCGATTTTTGCAGATTGCCGAGCCGTTCCAAGTAGGTGGTCTCTGTGATGATGGAAGGGGGCGGCGGCACAGGCGGGGTCGGCACCGTCGCTGTCACCGGGGGGGCGCTGGGGTCTACGGTGGGGAGGGGGGTTGGCGTCCATACAGCTGCCGTGGCCGTGGCATCCAGGCCTGCCTGGGCAGTGGCGGTTGCCTGGGGCTCGGTCACCAACCCGCTGCTGTTGGCCAGTTCTTCGCGCAGGGCATTCTCTACTTCTTCGTCGCTGACCACAATGCCCCGGGCACTGGCCTCTTTCTGGAGGATCAGATCTTCGAGCATGTTGTTGAGGGCCTGTTGCCCCAGCGCAAAGGGGCTACCCAACGTACTCTGCAGCTGGCTGATCTGGGTGGCAAAGACCCCCTGTCCGAACTGTTGGCTGAACTGCTGTTCCAGTTCCTGATAGCGGATCAGTTGGTTGGTCAGGCTGTTCTGCTCAAATTTCACCCGTTTCCAGAACTGACTCGCTGCGATCGAGACATCTCCGACTTTGGCCACCTCTGCGCTGGGAAGAAATAGGAATTGGTAGACAACCCCGACCAAAACAGCAAGCAGCGCCACGGCCAGCGCTGCTCCTACATACGTATACAGTTTCCGATGTCGTTCCCGGTCGCGGTGGCGCAGCCGTTCTTCTTTGCGCGTCAGCTCGCGCGTCAGCGTGTTCGACTGTTCGGCAGCCTGCTTTTTTTTGTTGCGTTCGGCCATAAACTACTTCCGTTTGCGGACAATACGGGTTTGATCTGCGGTGTAGGGGAGCAGAGCCAACTGGCGAGCGCGCTTGATCTCGCGCACGATCCTGCGCTGCACCTTGGCGCTGACACGCGTTTTGCGGCGGGAGAGGATGCGTCCACGCCGGTCCAAGAAACGTGACAGCAAACCGATATTTTTGTAGTCGATCTCATCGTAGCGCACATCGGACCCAATCCGGCGGGTACGCCCGGATCCTTCCCGTTCTACATACTGGGCTGGGGCCGTAAAGCTGTCTTCTTCTTCATGTGCTTGTTCTTCTTCAGGATCATCGTCGCCAGCGAAAACGACCGGGGCCGGCGGCGGCACAAGCGGGCTGGCTGCGGATCCACTCTCCACAGCAGCAGTCAAAGCGTCGTTCTGTTCAGGGGTAGCAGTTGTCTGTTCACTCATCGGTCTGGGATCCTTTCGTTGCTTTTCTACCTTACGCATCCTTGCGCATCAGAAGATAGCGCATGACATCTTCGCTGTAGCGCAGCGTGCGGTCAATTTCGTCGGCACCCGCCGCCGGCATCTGAAAACGATGCAGGATGTAATGGCCCTCAAAATGGCGTTCGATCGGGTAGGCAAGCGTGCGTTTTCCCCAGACTTCAGTGGCAATCTCGCTTCCACCCTGCGCAGCGATGACATCTTGCAGACGGCTGTCAAAACTGTTGATTCCACTCTCGTCGAGTTGGGGTTGCAGAATGTAGACCAGTTCGTACTGGCGTTCGTTCGCACCGTTCATAATGGATTCCTTTCTTTCTCTGGAGTTGCCCGCAGGTCCACCCTGCGAACAGAAAGAACAAGAGAGGGGGCGGTGCACCGCTTCTCTTGTTGCAGACCATTCCTTATCATACATGGAGAAGACAGATGTACCAAATCGCCCAAGCTTCTTGCGCGCTTCTCTGGCTTGGCCGTTCGGACCGGATTGGCCGATAATGCGCCCATGCAGATCTGGCTTCTTTCACCGTACCCTGCTGGCAGCCATCCATCTTGGGCAGAGGGGTATATTCGCCATTCATGCCGTTCGAACACTCTGCGCAAGATGGCTGGCTGCGCACTTTTCTCGCCCTGCGCTTCGACCGACAGGAGGTCGCAGCCCGCGACGCTGCGTTTTTTACACAGCTGGTCTGCACAAGTGGAGATTTCCCATGCATGAACTGGACAGGTATCTGACCTCCCTGCTGACAACGCCGGGTGCGCCCCTCTCTGGACTGGCTGTCGTGGTCTACAGGCAGGGGCAGATTTGCTATGAGGGCTACTTCGGCCAGCGGCGGATCGACCCCCAAGAGCCGGCACGTTCGCTTCCGGTCACACCGACCACACGGTTTCGGGTAGCGTCCCTCTCCAAAACTGTCACTGCGCTGGCCACCATGCAGCTGGTCGAGCAAAGCCAACTCGATCTCGACGCTGACCTCAGCACAGTCCTCGGCTGGCCTTTGTACAACCCGCACTGGCCAGCCATTCCCATCACCGCCCGGATGCTCCTCACCCACACCTCCTCGCTGCGCGACGGAGAAAGTTATCTCTTTCCACCCACCACGACGCTGGCCAGCGTGCTGGCTGCTGACCGCCCTGGCGCAGCCAGCAGCGCCCATGTCGCCACCCCGCACCCAGAGCTCGATCTGGCCCCTGGTCGCTTCTTCACCTACTGCAACCTCGGCTTCGGTCTGCTGGGCACAGTGGTCGAAAAAGTGAGCGGCGAGCGCTTCGACCGCTATGTTACCCACCGTCTGCTGGCCGGGCTGGGGGTCGAGGCTTCGTTCAACGTGGCGACGTTGAGCGCTGACGCCCTCAGCCAGCTGGCTCCCCTCTATCGTCGCCGACAGGCAGGAATCTGGAACCCAGAGGGACCCTGGGTGGCCCAGATCGATGATCTGGCCAGCACCCCTCCCTTCCCTGCCCCCCATGAGCTTGAACAGTACCACCCCGGCAGCAACGGCACCCTCTTCTCTCCACAAGGAGGGCTCCGGATTTCAGCGCGCGACCTGGTCGAAGTGATGAAGGTCTTTTTGAATGCCGGGCAGGGACGCCATCGCCCCGTCCTTCAACCAGCTACGGTCGCACAGATCCTGCAGGTCGAATGGCGCTTCGACCCCACCCTGCGCAACGGCGACCCCTACGGCGGGTTGATGCGCGCCTGGGGACTGGGGCTGCACCACTTCACCGGTTCACCTGCCGATGCCCATGGCCGCTCCGACCGCCTGGCTGGCAACCACCCCAGGCCTGCTTGGGGCCATCTGGGCGATGCACATGGGCTGCTCGGCGGCATGCTCTTTGACCCCAGCCACAACACAGGCATGATTTATCTGATCGGTGGCGTCGGCTGCGATCCCGAAACCTATCGAGGCAAGGACTCCGCCTTCTACGGCTGGGAAGAAGCTCTCCAGCGTGCGATCCTGGCCTTTTTCCCGCTGTAACCGTCTGGGGTTGTCAGCAGTTCTGCACCGCTTGCACAGGTGCTATGCCCTTCTCGAACAACCGTCCGCTGCCAGTCTGGAATTGCTGGGCCAGATCGCTGCAATTTGACGCAACCCCAGCCTTGCAGTAGGATCTATCGCACTGTTCCAGACAATCAGGCTCTACACGCCAACCCCTACGGGGCTGGCGTGTGCTGACCCACCAGTGGAGAAACACGGTCGTGACCGAGACAACGTTGCAAGAAAAAATCAACCGCTGCCCACCCGCCTTGCAAGAGATCATCGCTGAATTTCGCGAGGCCACCCCGCGCGACCGGATGGAATATCTGATCGAATTTTCGCTCAATCTGCCTGGATTGCCAGAGCGCTATCAAGCCCAACGGGATAGCCTCGAACAAGTCCATGAATGCCAGACCCCGGTCTTTCTGGCAGCCGAAGTGCAGCAAGAGCAGGTGCATTTTTATCTGGACATCCCCCCCGAATCTCCGACCGTACGCGGCTATGCGGCGATTCTGGTGGCGGGCTTCACCGGTGCCACCCCGGAGGCCGTGTTGTCGACGCCGGACGATGTCTATCTGCTGCTTGGCCTGCACGAAGTCATCACGCCGCAAAGGGTTCGCGGTCTGCATGCATTGTTGAACTATATGAAAAAACAGGTACGAAGGCATCAATGAGCACCAAGTCCGGTTTTTCGCGCTGCCCTTACTGCCGGCACAAACTCGATAAAACCCCCAAACGCAAGACGCTCTGCCCACAATGCAGCAAACCGATCTATGTGCGCGGCGGGAAGCTGCTGCGCGAAGATGCACTGGCTGAGAGCGAGGAAACAAAACCCAAAGCCAGCAAACCCAAGGCAAGCCCTCGCAAACCCAAAAAATCCACAGCCAGGCCTTCCAAGCAGACCGCTCTTGGGCAGCTGGCCGCCGATCTGCTGAAGCTGGACAAGGAAACGTATCGAGACGAAGATCGGATGGCGGGCCTGCAGCTTCTGCTCAAACTGGCTGGAGCTCTCCTGGCCAGCGGCAACCTGGCTTCCCTGCTGACCGGCCTGTTCGGCAGCGCTTCTGCCAACAGCGCTGACCGCAGCGGACTGGCGGGGCTGGTCCAGGAACTGGAAAGCACCCAACTGATTGAAACCGCCTCAACCGCCTATGCGGGGCTCAACGAGCAGGAACAGTTCTATCTGCGGGCCGTTGTCTCCTGGATTCAGAATGGTTTTCAGCTGCCCGAAGCCGAAGAGCGCCCTGTTCGCTGAGAGAATGCGTTCTTACAAAAAAACGCTGGTGGGAGGTGGTTTGGCCACCTCCCACCAGCGCTGACTGCTGTCCAGCTGCTCGACAGAAGCTTTATTCGATCGTCACGCGCACCGCCAGATCCAATGCTGGCATCATCGGCAGAATCTGGCTGGTGAGAAACTCCTGCAGCGCAGGAGATTCGAGCGGGGTACCTGCCAGATAGGGCTTGGCCAGTGCAAATGCAGCCGACAACGAGGCCGCGTCATGGTCGATCGCCAGCAGTTCCGTGCCGTCGGTCAGGAGAGCCAGGGTATTGCCGGTATTCACGATCTCCACCGTAGAGGCATTGAGATCGGCGAGGATCTTTGTGACTGCGTCCGGCAGCACGGGCAGCTCAACGCCCAGCCCAGCGAGCTGTTCGGCAGACAGACCTGCCGCCGAAACAATCTGGCCGCCCCGAATGCTTGCGCTGAGGTGAATCACAGGGGCAACCATCCCACCCAGGTCGGCAGGTGCAAAGCTTGGCTCACTGGGGGAAGGGACATCTTCTGCGGCGCCTGACAGCGCAAGCCGGGTGCTCAATCCTTCCTGAAGCAGAGACCCGGTCAGCGCATCGAGCAGCGGCGCCGGCAACCCTGCCTGGGTGCTGGCGATTCCGGCCAGGATGTTCAGCCCGTTCGGGCCAAAACGAATGCGCGGCAGCGTCTGTCCATCGACAGAAATGTCGATCGATTCTGTTGACAGGTTCAGGGCCAACTGACCGACACCTGCATCTCGCAGGGACTGCAACGTTTCGGCGGGCAAGGTCACCCCCGGCAGTGCCAGCCCCAACAGCTGCAGGCTGCCATCTTCTCCAACCGAGACCGGCAGATCCGGCAGCTGGAGTTCGGTCGGCTTTCCCGTCAGGTCAGCTGTCACTGCCAGATTCAAATTGGGGAGCTGTGTGAGCACCCCCCCCAACAAATTCTGCGTGGCCTGGTCTCCGGCCAGCACAGCCGGCAGCAGATTTTGCAGGCGGCCCAAATAGGCTGCGTCGTAGGCAATTCCTGGCATGCGTTTGCCGTCGACGGTCAATGCAATTCCCGACGGCGTCGTCGCTATCTGGATGTTGCCGATGCCCAAGCTGCGCAACTGTCCCAACAGGGCGGGGTCCAGCTGTAAAGGATTGGCGCCGCCGGTCAGAGCGGCCAGGGCACTGCCTGGAATCGAGCCAATGCTGCCGCTGCCACTCTCGTCGAAGGAAACACCTAGCACCAGGGGATCTCCAGGTTGCGCCGACGGTTCTGCCGAGATGGCTGTCTCTCCACGCCAGCGGGGAAGATCCAGCGCCGCTCCGTCGGCCGCTGGCAGCGTGATGGCCGCCCCCAGGCCGATTCGGCGCAGCCAAGGCAGCCCCTCAGCCGCCGTATCCCCGCCAGGGATGGCCCCTACAATCGCCAGCAGATTGGCGACACTCTCATCGTCCCACGCCAGGTAAATCTGGTCTTCGCCGTTGACATAGACATGGACGCCATTGTAGCCGATCCGCAACTCCACCTTCTGGCCCAGCGCCTGCAGCATCTGGAGTTGGTCAGGTGTCAACAGCGGACCCAGGCCAATCCCATAGACGCTGGCATTCCCATTGGCGTCGAAAGCAACCGAGAGCGAAGGCAGGTTAAACCAGGTCTGGCCCTGTCCGCCGCCACCGCCACTGCACGCCGCAACCGTCGCCATTGCCATCAGTACGGCCAGGAGAATCGGCAAGTACTTGCGTTTTGCCTGCATGAGCCATCTCCTCTTTTTTTCATCTCAAGTTCGGAAAAATCTAAATTGTTTCACCCATCAACACAGAAACCCAGTGTCTTTTGAATGTCACCGCATCATACAACATCTCACAGCAATGCACAAGCGCCTGTTGGGGCTGGGAAAATTTCACAGCTGCTTGGGCCACACCCCGGCCACACCCGCCATGTTTGACAAATCCTGATTGGAAGTATATGATAAACGCATGTTTGTTTACCATAAAATTTCTTTTGTGTGTAAAAAGACTCCTTCGTGCGATCGTCGCGCGATCGTTGCAAGCGCTCAGCGCTGCTGTCCGCAAAAACATCCGCTCTCTCCACAGAAGAGAGATGCGCCGGACAGCGCGCAAGAGGCGATCCAAACGTTCGGGCGATTCCTCTGTGCAGCGTCCCCACCGTCTGCGGTCTACAGCGTCCCAGAAGAAGCTTCTACCAGCAGAATGATTTAGTTAGATAGGGAGATTCAGATGGCTGTTTTTACCCTTCCAGAGTATGTGACCAATCCAGAGCTCCGCAGTTGGGTCGAAGAGATGGTGGCATTGTGCCAACCAGATGCGTTTCACTGGTGTGATGGCTCTCAGGAAGAATACGACAGACTTTGCGAGCTGATGGTCGCGAACGGCAGTTTTATCCGGCTCAACCCAGACAGACGGCCAAACTGTTTTCTGGCGCGCTCCCATCCCAGCGATGTCGCTCGCGTAGAGGATCGCACCTACATCTGTTCGTTGAGCGCCAAAGATGCAGGTCCGACCAACAACTGGATGCATCCAAGGCAGATGAAGGAAGAATTGCGTCCCAAATTTGCCGGTTCCATGCGGGGGCGCACCCTGTATGCGATTCCCTACAGCATGGGGCCGATCGGCTCTCAGATCGCGCACATCGGTGTCGAATTGACCGACTCCCCCTATGTGGTGGTCAACATGCGGA
>JAPLGY010000546.1 GCA_026389955.1 Caldilinea sp.
TTCTACGGCGACACCCGCCTCCTGCAGATACAGTACCCCAGCATGCGCGCCTGGGTCGAGTTTATGCGTGCCAGCGGCGAAGACGAACTGCTGTTCGGCGACGGCTTTCATTTCGGCGACTGGCTGGCGCTGGACACCGGCATCGACGGCGCGGTCTTCGGCGCCACCGACGTGCTGCTGATCGGGAGCGCTTTCTATGCCTGGTCGACGCACCTGCTGGCCCAGATCGCCGAACTCCTGGGCAACACCGCCGATGCACAGCTCTACGCTGACCTGCACAAACGCATCGTCGCCGCCTTCCAACGCGAGTTTGTCACCCCGGCAGGTCGGCTGGCCTCCAACACGCAGACGGCCTATGTGCTGGCCCTGATGTTTGACCTGCTGACCGAGCCCCAACGCGAAGAGGCGGTGCGCAGGCTCGTCGCCGACATCCGCCGCCGCGATCTGCACCTGTCGACCGGATTTCTGGGAACCCCCTATCTCTGCCCGGTGCTGGAGCGCTACGGCCAGCTCGACGTCGCCTACGCGCTGCTGCTGCAAGAAAGTTACCCCTCCTGGCTGTTTCCTGTCCTCCAGGGGGCAACGACGATCTGGGAACGCTGGGATGGCCAGCGCGCCGACGGTTCCTTCCAGACGCCGGGCATGAACTCCTTCAACCACTACGCCTACGGAGCCGTCGGCGAGTGGATGTACTCCGTAATTGGCGGCATCCGACCAATGGCTCCGGGCTTTAAAAAGATTCTTTTCGCCCCCGAACCTGGAGGTGGCCTGACGGAAGCAACCACTTCCCTACATACCCCACACGGTTTGGCCTCCTGCTGGGCTCCGGAGACTACCTGTTTGTCTATCCCTATCATGCAGAGGACGCGTCCTGAAATGGACAGGGCAAAAAAAATCACTGCCGGGCCGCTCACAGCGGCCATCGACTTTGGCATCAGCAACACCGATGTCGTCGTGCGCCAGCAGGGCACGCTGCAAACATGGAGCGAACCCTACACAGCCGATCCAGACCCGGCCAGCGTCGGCGCGCTGCTGGCAGCGGGCGGGGTTGCACTCGACACATTGCCCTGGCTGGCCGTCACCGGCGGACGCCATCGGGTGCTGCCCAGCTGGATCGGGGGCACCGCCGTGCGCAAGGTGGACGAGGTGCAAGCCATCGGGCGTGGCGGGCAGGCGTTGCTTGGGCTGGAGGGAGCGGCCCGCGACGAACTGCTGCTGGTGGCCAGTTGCGGGTCAGGCACCGCGCTGATCGCAGCGCAGGGGGATCGCTTTGCCCATGTCTCCGGCAGCGCAGTGGGGGGCGGCACCTTGCTGGGGCTGGCACGCCTGATTTTGGACACGGTCGACCCGCTCGAGATCGAAACGCTCTCCGCAGCCGGTGACCGCAACCAGGTCGACCTCAGCCTGGCCGACGTGATCACAGGGCCGATCGGGACACTGCCCGCCGATGCCACTGCGGTCAATTTTGGACGGCTCGGCCGCCCTCGTCTTCAGGAACTACCCCGGCGCCCAGATCTGGCGGCCGACGATCGCGTTGATCACGATCAACACGGCGCGCGCACAGGGCTGTCGGCGCAGTGTGATGGTCGGCCATATGCTCGATCTGGCCAGCTTTCGCCAAGTGATCGAACAGGTAGGAAGCTACTACACCGCTGAACTCACCAGGGTCGAATCGCCCGGCTATGCCACAGCGCTGGGCGCTCTGTTGCTGGCCGAAGCAAGTCTGTAAATGAAAAAAGGACTCTTATGAACTATCGTCTTTTGGGAAACACAGGCGTCACGGTCTCCAGCCTTTGTTACGGCACGATGTCTTTTGGCGGGGACGCAGACGAAGCAGCGGCAACCGCACTCTATGGCCGCTGTCGCGACGCTGGCATCAATTTCTTCGACTGCGCCAATACCTACGGTCACGGGCGGGCCGAAACATTGTTAGGGCGCTGCATGGCGGGCCACCGCCATGAGCTGGTGCTCACCAGCAAGGTGGGCTTTCGCATGCGCGAAGGATTGAACGGCGAAGGGCTGAGCCGCCGCCATATCTTGGGCGAGCTCGAACAGAGCCTGCGCCGACTGGGAACCGACCACCTCGACCTTTATTTTTGCCATCGGCTCGACCCCCACACGCCGGCGGAAGAGACCCTGGCCGCACTCGATACCCTGGTGCAACAGGGCAAGATTCTGTACCCGGCGGTCAGCAACTGGGCAGCCTGGCAGATCGCTCGCGCACTGGGGCTCTCTGCTTTGCATGGGTGGGTGCGGTTCGCCGTGCTGCAGCCGATGTACAACCTCACCAAACGGCAGGCCGAGGTCGAACTGCTGCCGCTGGCCCAGGCCGAACAGCTTGGCGTGATCCCCTACAGCCCGCTCGGGGGCGGTCTGCTCACCGGCAAATACAGCGACGACACACGCGCCCCGAGCGGACGGCTGGTCGAAAACAGCATGTACAAGACCCGCTACGGCGAGCCCACCCACCACGACGTGGCAGCCCGTTTCAACAACTATGCCCGCAGCCGCGGCTATCACCCAGCCACCCTGGCAGTCGCATGGGTGATGAGCCACCCGGCGGTCACGGCGCCGATCATCGGCGCCCGCAGCCTGGAACAGCTGGAACCCTCGCTGGCGGCAGCTGAGATCCCCATGACCCCCGAATGGCGCGCCGAAATTTCGGCGCTCTCGGTGGCCCCCGGGATCGCGACCGACCGCACAGAAGAACAGCACAGCTTGTGAACAAACATCCTGTCCCGCTGGAACAGTTCTATGCACAGATGCAGCTGATCCGGCGCACCGAACAGACGTTTTTTGAGCTCTACAGCCGAGGGTGGATGGCAGGAACTGTGCACACCTCGATTGGGCAGGAGGCCTGCGCAGTGGGTGTGGTCGCTGCACTCGACCGCAGCCGCGATGTGATCTTTTCTAACCATCGGGCCCACGGCCATTTTCTGGCCTACTGCGACGATGTCGAGGGGTTGATCGCCGAACTCTTGGGGCGGCGCAGCGGCGTGGTCGGTGGGGTCGGCGGGAGCCAACACCTGCACACCCACAACCTCTACACCAATGGCGTACAGGGTGGAATCGTTCCCAACGCGGTGGGGGCAGCCTATGCCGAACTGCACAAACAGAGCGGCGCGGTCGTGGTCGTCTTCCTGGGAGATGGCACGATGGGGCAAGGGGTGGTCTACGAATGTCTCAATGTCGCTGCCCTCTGGTCCCTGCCCCTGCTCTTTGTGCTCGAAGACAACCAGTATGCCCAAAGTACACACCGCCGCGACGAACATGCCGGCGTGCTTGCCCAGCGCCCACAGCCGTTTGGAGTCGCCGTGGCCGAGGTGGCGGCAGACGATGTCGACGCCGTCTATACGGCTGCAGGGCAGGCGGTGCAGACGGTGCGCAGCCAGCACCGCCCCTTTTTCCTCGCGCTGCACACCTACCGCCTGGCCCCCCACAGCAAAGGGGACGACACCCGGCCCGCCGCCGAGCTGGCAGCCCAGTGGGCGCGTGACCCGCTGGCCAGGCTGGCGGCCCGGTTGGCACCTGAACGGCGGGCCGCCATCGACCAGGCCGTCGAAGAGCGGATCACCGCCGCCGTCGCCGCTGCACTGGCCAGCGAACCGCAGACGCTCGAACAATTTCAACGCAACACCGGCTGGGGTTCCCCTGCTCCCGCACCGCTGTCGGCGACCTCCCCTCCTCCCCTGACCAAAACCTATCTGGAAAGCCTGCGCCATGCCCTCCATACCCTCCTGGCCAGCGACCCCCACGCTGTCGTCTTTGGAGAGGATATCCTGGATCCCTACGGCGGTGCCTTCAAAGTGACCAAAGGGCTCTCCACCCACTTCCCCGAACAGGTGCGGACAACGCCAATCTGCGAGGCCACCATCGTAGGGATGGGGGTCGGGATGGCGCTGCGCGGGTTGCGCCCGATCGCAGAAATCATGTTCGGCGATTTTATGGCGCTGGCCGCCGACCAACTGGTCAACCATGCCGCCAAATATGCCGCCATGTACAACGGGCAGGTCAAGGTGCCGCTGGTCGTACGCACGCCGATGGGAGGCGGCCGTGGCTATGGACCTACCCACAGCCAGTCACTCGAACGGCTCTTCTTGGGCCTTCCTCACTGCAAGATAGTGGCCGCCTCCCACCTGCACGACGCCGGTGCCCTGCTCCACCTGGCGGTTGCCGACCTGGAGCCGGTTCTCTTTCTCGAACACAAACTGCTTTACCCGCTGGAACTGGTCAGGCAGGGCATTCCGCTCGCTGAACAGACGGACTGTTCTGGCTACCCCGTGGTGACAGCCTGGAATTACCCGGAAGGCGCGCAGCCAGATGTGACGCTGTTTGCCTACGGCGGGGTCAGCCGACTGCTGCCGCCCCTGTTGGCTCGGCTGGCAGCAGAAGAGATACGGTTGCTGGTCTGTCTGCCAGCCTGTATCAGCCCGTTGGATCCTGCACCGCTGGCCGCTGCAGCCCGGCAGAGCGGCCGCGTCCTGGTCGTGGAAGAGAGCCCGGCTGGGTTTGGCTGGGGGGCCGAGGTGGCTGCCTGCCTGCATGCATGGGTCGGCAGCGCTCTGCTGGCCCCGGTCGCCCGCCTGGGCGCAGCGCCGACCGTGATCCCAGCTGCCAAACCGCTCGAAGACCTTGTCCTCCCCTCGCTGGCAGCCCTGGAGGAGGCAGTCTGCGCGCTCCTCGCTGCCGGTTGAACCCTGTGGAGAATACCCATGAGCCAGTTTACCAGCGTCTACCTGCCCCAGTCCAGCCCCAACGATCTGACTGCTCTGCTGCTCGAGTGGAACAGAGAAGCTGGCCGCTGGGTGAATCGCGGCGAGGTGATCGCGATGGCCGAGACCACCAAAAGCGTCTTCGACATCGAAGCCCCCCAGGCCGGCTATCT